>NZ_JBHHMJ010000220.1:0-318 GCF_042136455.1 Stenotrophomonas sp. 3diitr2024 | reverse complement strand
CGCCGTACTGGGTGTTCGTGGCCATCGCGATCCTGTGCGGCTTCGGTGGCGCGAACTTCTCATCGTCGATGTCCAACATCTCCTTCTTCTATCCCAAGCAGAAGCAGGGCCTGGCGCTCACCGCCTCGGCCTCCGCGCAGGAACGTACGCCACCGGCCCCGCACTGCATGGACGCGGTCGGCGTCCAGGAAGTGGAGCAGGCTTCATCGCGGTCGGCCGGCGCGGTGCGCATGATGCCCCAGACCAGGTCGCTGTACAGCGGCGCCATCCGCGACGTGCTCCAGTCCATCCACTTCTCGGCCTGGGCGCGTTCCATCG
>NZ_JBHHMJ010000218.1:0-317 GCF_042136455.1 Stenotrophomonas sp. 3diitr2024 | reverse complement strand
ATATGGGCCTGCCTGCGCGGCGAAGTGGAGAAGAGCTATGCACGCCAAGACTGACAAGTTCATCCAACTGGCCCTGGTTGTGGCCGTGTTCGGCGGCTGGGAGGGCGGCATCGCGCTGATGGGCATCTGCAACAAGATCGCCGGCATGCTGGCGCCGGTGCTGATCGGCACCCTGGTGCTGCACGGCATCGGCGATCTGGACAAGCAGGTGATCCGCGAGGACGTGCGCGACGTGCAGCTGCGCGCCGGCGACATGCTGGTGTTCCACAGCATCTGGACCGACCTGGCGCAGGCCGCGCGCAGCCGCGACTTCGTGG
>NZ_JBHHMJ010000211.1:0-325 GCF_042136455.1 Stenotrophomonas sp. 3diitr2024 | reverse complement strand
GGATGGACTGGCCATCCTGCAGGATCTGCACGCGGTTGCCGCTGAGGCTGCGGATGACGGGGGCGCCCGCGTTCGGCCCGAAGGCGCTGTTCTGCACGCCGGAGACATGTTCGAGCACTTCAGCGCGAAGCTGCCGATCAGCCGCTGGCAGCGTGACCTGACCGATTCCACCGTGCTGCGTGCGCTGGGCACGGCGTTCGGCCACAGCCAGGTGGCACGCATCTGGTGCTCGCAATCCGGCGCTTCCCAATGCTCACGCAGGGCCTGGCGCAGCGGAGCAGGCAGCACCGCTGCCGAGGGACGGTTCAACAAGGCATCCAGGCCA
>NZ_JBHHMJ010000207.1:0-2734 GCF_042136455.1 Stenotrophomonas sp. 3diitr2024 | reverse complement strand
AGGTGCCGGCCAGCGGCCGGCACTACCGGAACACCGGGCTTACAGCTTGTAGCCGGAGTGGATCGAGACGATGCCGCCGGTCAGGTTCTTGTAGTGGCAGCGCTCGAAGCCGGCCTGCCCCATCATCGCCTTCAGTTCGTCCTGCGGCGGATGCTTGCGGATGCTCTCGGCCAGGTACTGGTAGCTGTCCGAATCGTTGGCGAACAACTTGCCCAGCCTGGGCAGGATCTTGAACGAGTGGAAGTCGTAGATCGGCTTGAACCAGTCGGCAGTGACTTCGGAGAACTCCAGCACGCGGGCCTGGCCGCCCACCTTCAGCACGCGGTACATCTCGCGCAGGCCGGCGTCCTTGTCGGTCACGTTGCGCAGGCCGAAGGCAATGGTGACCAGGTCGAAGCTCTTGTCCGGGAACGGCAGGGCTTCGGCGTTGCACTGCACGTAGTCCAGGCCAAGCACCAGGCCGCGGTTGGTCAGGCGGTCGCGGCCGACCGACAGCATGCCGGCGTTGATGTCGCCCAGCACCACCGAGCCCTCGGCGCCGACGCGTTCCTTCAGCAGGGCGGCGATGTCGCCGGTGCCGCCGGCCAGATCGAGCACGCGGTCGCCCGGCTTCACCTGCGCGGTCGCCACGTAGTAGCGCTTCCACGCCCGGTGCACGCCCAGGCTCATCAGGTCGTTCATCAGGTCGTAGTTGCGCGCGACCGAGGTGAACACCTGGCCGACCAGCTTCTGCTTGTCCTTGGCGGCGACGTCGCGGAACCCGAAATGGGTGGTACCGGCTTTGTAGGGGGATTCGCTCATGGCCCCGATTATCGCACCGCCGGGGGCCAGCGGCACCCCCTGCCCGTATCATGGCGGGCCACGACTGACCGGAGCCCCCGCATGATCACCACGCCCGACTACCAGGCCCTGCTGCAGACCGCCATCGCCGAAGCCCGCCAGGGCCTGGCCGAGGGCGGCGTGCCGATCGGCGCGGCGCTGTACCACAACGACGGCCGCCTGCTCGGCTGCGGCCACAACCGCCGTGTGCAGGAAGGCGACCCGTCGGTGCACGGCGAAACCGACGCCTTCCGCAAGGCCGGCCGCCAGCGCCGCTACCAGGACACCATCATGGTCACCACCCTGGCGCCGTGCTGGTACTGCTCGGGCCTGGTGCGCCAGTTCAACATCGGCACCGTGGTGGTGGGCGAATCGCGCACGTTCCAGGGCGGCATCGACTGGCTGCGCGAGAACGGCGTCAACGTGATCGACCTCGACAATCAGGAATGCGTGGACCTGCTGGGCGATTTCATCAGCCGTCATCCCGACATCTGGAACGAGGACATCGGCGAATGAGCCACACGCACTCGTCTCTGCAACACATTTAATGAACGCTTCAGCGCCGGTGCGCCCTTGTGCCAGCGGCCTTTGCGGGCAACGGCGTGACCCCGTGCACAGTCAGCCAGGTCACGCGCACACGCTGCGGTAACACCCCACGCGGCTGACACGCCTACGGGTCACCGGGGCACCCTTTCCCCGGCGGAGCCAGCCATGTGCGCGCACGCCGTACGCCCTACGACAGACCCGATCCTCGATCCGATCCGCGAACGCTTGCAGCAGCAATATGCACTGCACCGGCGCGGCGCGCTGTTCTGGACTGCCTATCAGCACATGCAACTGGAGCTGGTCCGCCGCCACCCGCTCGACCAGGAGCGCCTGTGCAATGCGATGGCCGACATGGCCGAGGACCTCGGTGCGGTCGAGCATGCGCAATTGATCGGCAATCGCCACGCCGGCTCCACATCCCGCTGACGCTGCATGCACCGCCACATACGCCACACTCCGATGAACCCCCACTCCCTTTCCACTCAACCGAACTGGATTGTCATGCACGCTGAAGTCCCCACCATTCCTCCGGTCATCAACGTAGACGCCGAGCTTGACCACTGGCGCCGCCAACATGCCGAAGGCGCACTGCCGCACAACTCGTTCGGCTCGTACGTGCCGTGGATCAAGTTCGCCTGTGATTCGCTGATCACCCAGCCGCGCGCCAGCGAGGCCGAACGTGATGAGATGTTCCAGACCCAGTACGCCCTGCAGATCATGCCGCGGCTGAGCGAAGCCCAGGCCCGTGAGTTCGTCGACCGTTGCTGGCAGCACGTCTACCAGAGCAGCCCGGTGCGCAGCCTGCAGGCGCCACGACTGCAGCGCATGCGCGCCTGACCGGCGCTGCACGGCGCCTGCACGGGTCACTGCCGATCATCCTCGTCACCTGAGTGGGAACACGACGACGATGAAAGCGCGCAACCTGTTCAATACGATCGCCAAGAAGGCCGCGACAGCCACCGGCTCACCGTGGACCTTCCTGGCCGCGGTAGGGATCGTGGTGATCTGGGGCATCAGTGGTCCGGTGTTCGGTTTCAACGACACCTGGCAGCTGGTGATCAACACCGGCACCACCATCATCACCTTCCTGATGGTGTTCCTGATCCAGCACACGCAGAACGCGGACACCGCCGCGATGCAGATCAAGCTGGACGAGCTGATCCGGGCGACGGCCGAAGCCAACAACGAACTGCTGGATCTGGAAGAACTGGACGAAGCGCGCCTGGAAGAGATCCGTGCCGAGTACGAGCAGATGGCCCGCGAAGCAGGCGATGCGTTGGCGCGCGTTCGCGCCTGCCATGCGGCGCGGCGCGACGATGAAGCGGTGTAGCGGGCCCCGGAATGACAATGCCGGCCAGCGGCCGGCACT
>NZ_JBHHMJ010000198.1:0-8788 GCF_042136455.1 Stenotrophomonas sp. 3diitr2024 | reverse complement strand
CGACTGCACGATGGTCGACCAAGGCTGGATTCAGCCAACATCAGCGCATTTGGTGGCCTCCAAATATGCCGTAACCGCGACAGACGCTTGCCGCGGGCCTGCGCCAGCACCTGGTCGGTCACCTTGTCGAAGCCGACGGTGACCAGCACGCGGAAGTCCGGGTTGGCGATGAACGGGCGACCGAAGCCGATCAAGTCGGCCCAGCCTTCAGCCAGTGCCTGCTCGGCGCGCTCGGCGGTGTACTTGCCGGCGTAGATCAGCGTGCCCGGGTAGACCATGCGCAGCGCCTGCTTGAACGCCACCGGCATCAGCGGTGCATCGTCCCAGTCAGCTTCGGCGATATGCAGGTAACCCACGCCCAGCTCACCCAGCAGGTGCGCCGCGGCCAGATAGGTGGCCTGCGGCGTATCGTCCACCGCACCCTGCAACGTGGTCAGTGGCGCCAGGCGCACGCCGACGCGATCACCACCGACCACCGCAACCACCGCCTGCACCACCTCGCGCAGGAACCGCAGGCGGTTCTGCAACGCGCCGCCATAGCCGTCGGTGCGCTGGTTGGCCTGCGAGTCGATGAACTGGTTGATCAGGTAGCCATTGGCACCGTGCAACTCCACGCCATCGAAGCCTGCGTCCAGCGCGCTGCGTGCCGCCTGGGCGTAGTCGGCGACGATGCCGGGAATCTCGTCTTCGCGCAGCGCGCGCGGCATCGAATGCTGGATCATTTCGCCCACCCCGGCTTCGGGACCTGCCCCGGTCGGGTCGACGAACACCTTCACGCCTTCCGCCAACAACGCCGACGACGACACCGGGGCGGCACCACCCGGCTGCAGGGCCACGTGCGAGACCCGGCCCACATGCCACAGCTGGGCGTAGATGCGGCCGCCAGCGGCGCGCACCGCATCGGTCACCCGACGCCAGCCCTGCACCTGTTCCGGGCTGTGGATGCCCGGGGTCCAGGCATAGCCCTGGCCCTGCGGGCTGATCTGGGTGCCCTCGCTGACGATCAGGCCGGCACTGGCGCGTTGGGCGTAGTAGGCGGCCATGTCCGCGGTGGCGACGTTGCCGTCGGCGGCACGCGAGCGGGTCATCGGCGGCATCACGATGCGGTTGGGCAGGGTCAAGGCGCCCAAGCGGTGGGGAGTGAACAACATGGCGGCGATCTCTTGCGGGGGGACTGCCGCAAAGGATGGGGATGCCAGCTGCCAGGCAACAGGCATGCACTGGCAAAACAATTGTTCCCCGAAGGCAAGGATGGCCCGCCGGGGGGCAGAGCCCCTTCCTGCGGAACGGGATCCGGCCCCGCGCGCAACCGGGGGCGGGTCCCTTTGCAACGCAAAGGGCTCCGACCGCGAAGCCGGTTACAGCGTGGGTTCGATCAGCACGCCGCCATGCGCCACGCGGTCATAGCAGGCGCGCACCACATCTTCCCCATACTTCAACTCCAGCCGGCGCACGATGAAGTGACCACGCGCCATGTCCTGGTAGTAATCGGTGAACATGGTATTCAGTGTTGCACCCGCGGCCGCACCAACGATCGGCACCGCCTGCGCAGCGAATTTCTCGGTAACAACCACGCCGAAGCGCGCCGCCACCTTCTCCACCATCTTCGCCAGCAGCTTGCCGGCTTCCTTCGGCGCCACGCCCAGCGTCAGGTCGCGGCCGGTCACCACCCGCCCGGCCAGCTCGGCCGACAGGTGGCGCATCACATCGGTGGTGAAGCCGCGGGCCAGGTAATAGCCCGTCTCGCTGGCGTCATCACGCGGCGAGTTGCCGCCCAGCGCGAACACCTCCAGGCACGCCTGGCGGGTGCTGAACTCGGACAGGTCAAACCCCTCGCTGCGGGCGACGTCGGCCACCGCACGCATCATGATCGTGGTCGACACCGGCAACTCGATGAGCAGGGCGGCAAAGCCGAAGGCACCGCCGACCGCACCGGAGGTGGCTGCCGCCAATTTGTGCCAGCGGGTCGACGCTCCCTTGCCGGGCGAGTTGTCCATGCTCCACAGGGCTGCCTGCGCCGACTTGGACAGTGCCGCCTGCACCGCACCGTGGATGCGGTTGGAGACCGAACTGGGCAGCGCCTTCACCGCGAACTCCAGCGGCGTACCGACCAGGTTCGCCATGCGCGCGGTCAGGGTCGGCGCTTCCAGCAGCGCCACCGCGCGCTGCAGGTCGGACCAGTCGCGGGCGTCATGGGCGATGTCGCGGGGAAGCAGGATGGGCTCGTTCATGGCGCCGATCTTAGCGCCCGGAAGTTGAACGGTTCGTCGTGGGTCACGACAGTAAGGCGCGGATCCCGCGCCTTGCCGGCCAGCGGCCGGCACTACCCGTTGGTGTGTCACCCGGTAGCGCCGGGCCATGCCCGACGGCGTCGTTCAGGCAGCCGGCAGGCCCGACAGCGCGCCCATGAACTGGCGGTAGTGGCGCAGCTCGGCGATCGAATCGTGTACATCGCTCAGCGCGGTATGGTTGCTGTTCTTGCCGACGCCGGCGGCCACGCTCGGCGCCCAGCGCTTGGCCAGTTCCTTCACCGTGGACACGTCCAGGTTGCGGTAGTGGAAGTACTTCTCCAGCCTCGGCATCTGGCGATGCAGGAAGCGGCGATCCTGGCAGATCGAGTTGCCGCACATCGGCGAAAGACCGGCCGGAATCCACTGCGCCAGGAAGTTCACCGTCTGCGCTTCGGCCTGGCCCAGGGTGGTGGTGCTGTCCACCACGCGCTGCCACAGGCCCGAACGACGGTGCTGGTTGCGGTTCCACTCATCCATCGCTTCCAGCGTTTCCAGCGGATGGTGGATGGCAAACTCGGGGCCTTCAGCCAGCACATTGAGCTGGGCATCGGTGACCACGGTGGCGATCTCGATGATCGAATCGTTGTCGGTATCCAACCCGGTCATCTCCAGGTCGATCCAGATCAGTCGCTCGTTGGCCGCGCCGGTGTCCGCCATTGTGTCGCCTCGTTGCTGGGCAGGCGCGCGGCCTACCGGTGAAGGAAAGAGGCGCCCATCATACCCGTTCGCCCCTCAGCCCTCGCCCGCATGGTCTTCCAGCAGCAACGGCGGCTTGCCGCGCTTGGCGCGGAAATAATTGGTCAGGCGCATGCTGGCCTCCTTGGCCAGCACCCCACCGTGGATTTCCACCCGGTGATTGTGCCGGGCATCACCCAGCAGGTCGAACACGCTGCCGCAGGCGCCGGTCTTGGGGTCGCTGGCGCCGTAGACCAAGCGGGCGACGCGTGCATGCACGATGGCCATCGCGCACATCGCGCAGGGTTCGAGGGTCACGTACAGGGTGCTGCCGAGCAGCCGATGATTGGCCAGCCGCGTGCCGCCGGCGCGCATGGCCACGATCTCGGCATGCGCACTGGGATCGTGCGAGGCGATGTTGAGGTTCCAGCCCTCGCCCAGCAGCTGGCCATCGGCGCCCACCAGTACCGCACCGACCGGAATCTCGTCGAACTCGCGCTGCGCACGCTCGGCCAGCGCCAGCGCATGGCGCATCCAGTGTTCATCGGCGTCGTGCACCGGTACACCCAGGGCATCGGTCATGGCGGTTCTCGCGTGTCTGCAGGGCCAGGATGGCCGCCGGGGCCGCATTGTACGCCCGCGGCCGTGCAGGCGGCGCGGGTATCGGCGGTGCCATTGCGCGCGACCGGCGGTCCAAGCAGCGAGCGCGCTGAAGCCAGGCTGCAGGCCTCATACTGAGCCCTTCCGCAAGCACCTTGGTGAACCCATGACCACCCTCCGTCCCTCGCGCGCCGATGACGGCGCCGCCCTCGTCGACCTCTGGCGCCGTGCCGTCGACGCCACCCACGACTTCCTCAGCGCCGAAGACCGGCAGGCCATCGATGCCGAAGTCGCCGGTTTCCTGCCGCAGGCACCGATGACAGTGGCCGTCGACGCTCAGGGCCGCCCCCTTGGCTTCATGCTGATCGACGGCACGCACATGGAAGCGCTGTTCATCGATCCGGACGTGCGCGGCACTGGTATCGGCCGGCAACTGCTGCAGCACGCGCTGGCCCGGCATCCGCAGCTGAGTACCGACGTCAATGAGCAGAACGCACAGGCCGTTGGCTTCTACCTGCGCATGGGCTTCGTCGAAACCGGCCGCTCACCGCTCGATTCGCAGGGCCGTCCGTATCCCCTGATCCATCTCCGGCACAACGGCTGACATTGGACGGATATTCGAGGCCCGCCCCCGATCATCAGGCCGTGGCTTCGAATGCCGGTGAGTACTGCACCTCTCCCTGCGCCATCGACGGCCTCAGGTGCAGCGCCTGGAAGTACTCTGGCGGAACACCCGGCAGCACCAGGCCCGGCTCGGCGCGGAATCCGAATCGACCGTAATACGCGGGTTCTCCCAGCAATACGCAGCCCTGCGCCCCCTGCTCACGCAGTGCATCAAGCGCCGCATGCATCAGCGCCGCGCCGACACCCTGCCCCTGCCATCCGGGCAGCACCGAGATTGGTCCCAGGCCAAACCAGCCCGTACTGCCATCGCTGATCGTCACCGGCGACAAGGCAACATGCCCGACGACCTGCCCGTCCTTCTCGGCGACCAGCGAGAGACTCAGCTCTCCACGCGAACGCAGTGCATCCACAATGAACTGCTCGGTGTGGCTGCTGTGTGGGGCTTCGCGGAAGGCTGCCTCGGTGAGTGCGTGGATGACAGCGCGGTCTTCGCGGATTTCAGGGCGGATCGTGCAGTTCAAGGAGGGCGCCTTCAATGAAGTGATGGACATGTGAATGATTGATTTCAGTCACGGATTCAGCAGCAGACCTGCCTCCGGCAGCAATGCCAACGTGATGATCGCGAGCCTTGTGCGGCAAGCGATCCGCCCGGGCAATGCCTCGCCGGGGCGTCAAAAATCCGTCTCCAAGGGTGGCACAGCGCTCCCGGCACGTTCCATAATCGAGAAACCTGCCACCCAGGAAGGATAGATGGACATGGACGCACGATGCAGGCTCGCGCCATGCGTGTAGCTCGCCCCGAACCCAGGGGGCGGCCGCTCCTGGCATTGCTCGCCCTCGTCCCGCTGGCGGCATGTTCGCCCTACGCCGACGCCGAGCGTGACGTCGCCGCGGGTGGACGCGGCCTGGCCAAACTCAACCCGGCGCCGAAGCAGGCCTACGAACTGGTGCTGACACTGAAGGACGCGCCGGGCCCGTTCGCGATCGTGGAGGGCGTGGCCCAGTATGACGTCAGCAACTACGAAGACTGCGGGCGGATACTGCCTGCAACAGGCACTGCGGGCCGCATCACCAGCCAAGAGCCCGTCACCCTGCACAAGGTCAGCGAGAACGAGTACCGCGGTACGTTCTACCTGGACCGCATGCTGGATGAGGACTACTACGGGCGCGGCGCCTGCGTTTGGACGCTGACGGGCGTCGGTGCGATGTTGCGCGCCACGACCAGCAAGGCGGATACGCGATTCCTGACGTTCGTCGACAAGAAGCGCATGGAGAACGACTCGCCTCTGACGCTTTATTACCCGAACCTTGTCTATCCGCGCGCCGACACTGTCGCCAATTTTGGTGCCAGTGGCGAGGAAGCTCCGTCGGGGTACAGCGAAGATCTGCGCGACGCGCTGTTCTCAACCACCACCACTGTGCAGAAGCTCACGCCATGAGCTGCCAGTGCCTCATTCACCCCTATCCCCAAGGAGGCCGACATTGCGCCACAAGATGATTCCGTGCCTTGCTCTGCTTCTGTTGACCGCCTGCCATCCGGAGACCGCCATGAACCAGGAACGTGCCGCTGCTGAAGCCGATGTCGCCCAGGGTGGGCGCGGCCTCGCCAAGCTCAACCCCAGCCCGCGCAAGGCCTATGAACTGGTGCTGCGCCTGAAGGACGCCCCGGGTGATTTCGCTGTGGTTGAAGGCGTGGCCCAGTACGACGTCACCAACGAAGACCAGTGCGGCCACATCGAGCCGGCCACCGGCACGGCTGCTCGCATCACCAGCCAGGAGCCGGTGGAACTGCGCAAGGTCGCTGATGGCGAGTACCGCGGCACGCTGTATGTGGACCGGATGCTGGACGAGGACTACTACGGCCGTGGCGTGTGCCATTGGGAGTTCACTGGCGCTGGGGCGATGTTGAAGGCGACGGGCGCTGAAGGCGAGACGCGCTTCCTGTCATTTATTGAAGCCTCGGCCCTTATCGAAGGCCACGTCGAGACCCGCCACTATCCGCGTGCCGACTATCCCCGAGTCAGCGAGATTCCGGACTACGGTGCAAGCGGCCAAAAGGATCCGACAAAGTTTCGCCCTGAACTGCGGAATGCGCTGTTCTCCGCTTCGCTTGAAGCCAGCGAGGTCCGCCAATGAGCCTCAACAGCCAAGACTACGCTGCGCTATCCGAAGATGCATACAAGGATTACGCGGTCGGTCGTCGAGCACCGGGCCAAGAAGAAATCGTTCCAATCAACGGGCACAAGTACAAGATCCTAGAGCACGTTGATAATCGGCTGAACGGTTATCAGGGAACGATCTACCAGCGAGTCGACACCAATGAAATTGTCGTCGCACATCGCGGAACCGAACAAATCGCACGCGATGCGATTCTGACCGATGGTGGCATGGTCGTCGCCCGTACCAATGTGCAGGCGCCAGACGCAATCGCGCTGACCCAACGCGCCCTCGCTTACGCCAAGAAGGAGGGGCAGGATCTCGGCCAACGTCCGCCGGAGGTCACCGTCACCGGCCACTCCCTCGGCGGCGCGCTGGCCCAGATCACCTCGCACCACTTCAACGTCAAGGGCGAAACCTTCAACGCCTATGGCGCGGTCAGCCTCAGCTACCGCATCCCGGAAGGCGGCAACACCATGATCAACCATGTCATGGCCTCCGATCCGGTCAGCGCGGCATCGCCACACTTCGGCCAGGTACGCATCTACGCCAGGCCGAATGAAATCAGCACGCTCGCCGCGAACGGTTTCAGCAATCACTCGTTGCGCGCCCTTATCCCCGACCGGCCGATCATCGCCGCAGGCAGCTCGTTCGGCGCGCACAAGCTGGGCAACTTCCTCGGTGACGGCTCGGTGCTGCAGCACCCGGAAACGCAGAAGCTGGCAAAAGACAACGCCAGGATGATCGAGGAGTACCGCGACGACGTTGAATCACTGCGCCGTGGTGTCACCCGCGCGGCGCGGGGCATTCCAGGCGGCGCCGTCGACCTGTACGACCACATCCGCGGCCCGCTGCAGCCCGGTGAGCCGGCACGCCGCGAAGCGGAGAAGAACGGCCATCACACCAGCATGCTGCGAATGGACGATGCCAACCATGTGGGCAACCCACTGTTCAACGACGCGATCCGTGGCGTGCACGCGCAGGATGTCCGCGTCGGCCGGGTACCAGACGTGATGAGCACGCAACTGGCAGGCAGCCTGGCCGCCGAAATGCACGCAGCAGGCGGCAAGCGCATCGACGAAGTGGTCATGAATGCCGATGCCTCGCGCAGCTTCGCCGTGCAGGGCCAGGGCGGTGACCCCGCCCACCTTCGTGTGTCGGTGGATACGGCAGTGGCGATGAACACCCCGCTGGAACAGAGCAGCCAGCGCATCGACCAGCAGGCCGCCGACCAGCGCGTTGCGCTGGAGCGCGACCAGCAGCTGGAACAGCAGCGGAACCAGACCCGCAGCCTGCAGGCCTGATGCAGCGCGGGAGCCGGTCAGCTCGGCTCCCGCATCACTTCGAGACTCCGGCTCAGGGGCTGGACGCTGCCATTGGCACGGATGCTGCGGCCGTCACGAACAGATCGGGCCCGGAATCCGGGAATCCGCCACAGGCGCGATCGCCGGGTGCCACCGGGTCACAGGGCCACTGCGCGCGCGCGACCTTCTCGCGCAGCTCGAAGCGATCACCGGTCCAGACCACGAACGCGATGTGCTCACGGTTCCAGTCACTGTAGGCGCGCGGACCACCCTTCTGCGCCGACTCCGGGTATTGCACGAACCAACGCATGGCCGGGCCGTACTGCAGCTTGCTGTGGTCCAGGCTGATCCGGCCCTCACGCGACAGCTGGCGCGCACGATCGGCCTCCGTGACCGGGGGCATCGTCGGCATGGCATCGGCGGTCACATCCCGCGGCGCCGCATCCCCGCGGACTTGGTACACACGCTGGGCCACATAAGCCTCGCGGCAATCACCTGCGGGTACGCGGACCGGCTCCGCGCCGTACTCATCACGGTTGGCGACCTGGTCGCTGCAGGTGAACGGCGCCGACACCAGATAGAACGTGCTGTCGGCGTCGCGCCCTTCCAGCGAACGCACCCAGATGTCGCCCATCCGCACGATGAAGTCCGGGCGCTGGCCATAGCCCGGCACAGCCTTGAACCAGGCCTTCTGCCGCACCTCACGCTCGCGCCAGCTGCGCGGCAGGTGGATGTCCTGCGCGGGCAGCGCGACCAGCAACGCGGCCAGATGCGCCGGCATGGTGCCCTGGCAGGCGCCAATCAGCAGGTCGCCCTGGGTCGCCAGCCGCCCGGCCAGATCCACCGGGCAGCGGGCACCGAGCGCCCGCTCGGTCGCCTGCTCTGGCGGCAACGGCACGATGGCCAATGCGGGCGGAGCGGGGGCTACCGCCGGAACGGTTGGCTCGACGGAGGCGGGCGGTGCAGCCACAGGTGCCGGCGCTGCGGGCGCAACGGGCGCCGGCGCCGGATCCGCAGTCGGCGCCGGCTGTGCGTCCACCACAGGTGTCGCAGGGGGTGTCACGGCAGCCGACACCTCGGGCGTCGGCGCCGCGACAACGGCGTCGGCCGCCGCGGGCGCTGCAACGGCCGCCGCCT
>NZ_JBHHMJ010000162.1:0-4915 GCF_042136455.1 Stenotrophomonas sp. 3diitr2024 | reverse complement strand
AGCGGCATGGATGCCGCGACCAAGCCCCCATGGACGGGTTTACGGCGTCCCCCTCAACCGGACCCACCCCGCCAACCTTCAGGAAACTGGCTTTTGCTCTGGCTCTGGCTTGAAGGCTTCGGCGGTTGCAGGGCTGCAAGCCCTGCCGAACACCCCCAACCCTTACTGCAACAGCGAGCGCAGCATCCAGGCGTACTTCTCGTGGGTCTGCAGGCGCTGGGTCATCAGATCCTCGGTCGGGGCATCGTCACCCTTGGCCGCCACATCCAGCACTTCACGCGCCGTACGGCATACCGCTTCGTTGGCGACCACCAACTGGCGTACCATTTCACGCCAGTCCGCACTGTCGGTGAGGCCCGGTTCCTCGACGATCGAGGTCAGCGCAGCGAATTCCCGGTAGGAGCCCGGGGCATTGAAGCCCAGCGCGCGGATGCGCTCGGCCACGTCGTCCAGTGCCGCCCACTGCTCGGTGTACTGCGTCTCGAACATGGTGTGCAGCGAGTTGAACATCGACCCGGTCACGTTCCAGTGGAAGTTGTGCGTCTTCAGGTAGAGCGTGAACGCATCGGCCTGGAAGCGCGACAGACCGTCGGCGATCTTCTTGCGGTCGCCCTGGGTGATCCCGATATCGATGTTCGGCGCCGACGGTGCCGCCGCTGCAAGCTTCTGCTTGCCGGTCTTGGCCTTGGTCGTGCTTTTGGTCTTCGCCATGAGGTTCCTCCTTATGGAATCGTTGGCCTTCACAATAAACCGGTCGTGATGACTGGTCGCTTTCAAAGTTTTGAACGAACCGATTGATGAACTCTATCGATAAAAATCCATCGCCCCGCCTGCGCCAGCAGCGCGCCGCCATCGACGGCGCCATGAGCCGCGACCGGGGCCGTTTGCTGGGAATGCTCTCGCGTTGCCAGGCCAAGCCGCAGGATGCGGCACTGGCCGCTACTTTCGAGCAGGCCTTGCAGGCGTCGGTGCAGCGCCGGCAGGTGCGGGCGCAACAGCAGCCGTCCATTACTCTGGACCCGCAGCTGCCGATTGCGCGTGAAGCCGACGCGATCATCAAACTGATCCGCGACCACCAGGTGGTGGTGATCGCCGGTGAAACCGGTTCGGGCAAGACCACCCAGCTGCCGAAACTGTGCCTGGCCGCAGGCCGTGGCCAGGCCGGCATGATCGGCTGCACCCAGCCGCGACGGATCGCCGCACGTGCGGTCGCCAGCCGCGTGGCGCAGGAACTGCAGAGCGAACTGGGCCAGCTGGTGGGCTACCAGGTACGCTTCAATGACAAGGTCAGCGACGACAGCCGCATCAAGTTCATGACCGACGGCATCCTGCTGGCGGAGATCGCCAGCGACCGCTGGTTGTCGAACTACGACACGATCATCGTCGACGAGGCACACGAACGCAGCCTCAACATCGACTTTCTGCTGGGCTACCTGAAGCAGCTGCTGCGCAAGCGCCCGGACCTGAAGCTGATCGTCACTTCGGCCACCATCGACACCGAACGCTTCGCCCAGCATTTCGACAACGCACCGGTGATCAGCGTCGAAGGCCGCACCTACCCGGTGGAAGTGCGCTACCGCGCGCTGGAAGGCGAGGGCGAAGACCAGGGCGAACGCACCGTCAACGATGCCATCGTGTCGGCTGTCGACGAGATCACCCGCCTGGACGCACGCGGCGACGTGCTGATCTTCCTGCCGGGCGAGCGCGAGATCCGCGATGCGCACCAGTCGCTGGAACGGCGCAAGTACCGCAATACCGAGGTGCTGCCGCTGTACGCGCGCCTGTCCAACCAGGACCAGGACCGGGTGTTCAACCCCGGGCCGAACCGGCGCATCGTGCTGGCCACCAACGTGGCCGAGACCTCGCTGACGGTGCCACGCATCCGCTACGTGGTCGATCCGGGCTTCGCCCGCGTCAAGCGCTACAGCCCGCGCAACAAGCTGGATCGCCTGCACATCGAGCCGATCTCGCAGGCCAGCGCCAACCAGCGCAAGGGTCGCTGCGGCCGTATCGCCGAAGGCATCTGCTACCGCCTGTACGCCGAGGCGGATTTCCAGGCGCGGCCGGAGTTCACCGATCCGGAAATCCGCCGTTCCAGCCTGGCCGGCGTGATCCTGCGCATGCTGCAGCTGGGCCTGGGCCGCATCGAGGAGTTCCCGTTCCTGGAGGCGCCGGACGAGCGTGCCGTTGCCGATGGCTGGCAGCAGCTGACCGAGCTGGGCGCGATCGATGCCGAGCGGCGCATGACCACCATCGGCAAGCAGATGGCGCGCCTGCCGGTGGACGTGAAGCTGGCGCGCATGCTGGTGGCCGCACAGGCTGCAGGCTGCCTGCGGCCGATGCTGGTGATTGCCTCGTTCCTGGGCATCCAGGACCCGCGCGAACGCCCGCCGGAAGCGCGCGGTGCCGCCGACATCGCGCATGCGCAGTTCGCCGATGGCCGCTCCGAGTTCGTCGGCGTGCTGCGCCTGTGGGATGCCTACCGGCAGGCCCACGAAGACCTGACCCAGTCCAAGCTGCGCGACTGGTGCGGACGTCATTTCCTCGGCTTCCTGCGCATGCGCGAGTGGCGCGAGCTGCATCGCCAGCTGCGGCTGCTGTGCGAGGAACTGGGCTGGAAGGAAGAGGCCAGCGAGGCATCGATGGCTCCGCTGCTGGCCGGCAGCAGTGCGCCGGCACCGGCACGTGATGACGCGGCCTCAGTAAAGGCCACCCGCGGCCAGTTGCATCGTGCCGCGCGCCTGGCCCGCGAAGGCAAGGCCGAGGCCGCACCGGCACCGGTGGCCGTGCGCGCGCAGAAGGAACAGGCGCCCGCCGGCGGCGGCTTCAGCGAACGCGTGCGTGCCGCTGCCTACCAGACCCTGCACCGGGCGCTGGTGGCGGGCCTGCCGACGCAGATCGGCCACCGCACCGAGAAGGGCGATTTCCAGGCACCACGCCAGCGCCGCTTCCTGCCGTTCCCCGGTTCGGCGCTGGCCAAGCGGCCACCGCCGTGGCTGCTGGTGGCCAACCTGCTGGATACGCAGAAGGTATGGGGCATGACCCTGGCCGCGATCGAGCCGGACTGGGTGATCGCCGAACTGCCGCACCTGCTGCTGCGCAAGCACTTCGACCCGCACTGGTCGCGCGCGCAGGGCCAGGTGCTGGCGTCCGAGCAGATCAGCCTGTTCGGCCTGGTGCTGGCACCGAAGAAACCGGTCCATTACGGCCGCATCGCGCCGGGCGAGGCGCATGACATCTTCGTGCGCCAGGCGCTGGTGACCGGCGAGATCAATACCCGTGCCAGTTTCGTCGCCGACAACCAGAAGGTGCTGGAGGTCGCGCGCGAGGAAGAAGCCAAGCTGCGCCGCGCCGGCATCGTTGCCGACGAAGACTGGCAGGCACGCTGGTACCTGGACCGGGTGCCGCCGCAGATCCACTCGGCGGCGGGACTGGATAGCTGGTGGAAAGGGCTGGCGCCGGAGCTGCGCAAGGCGCTGCACTGGTCGTTGGCAGACCTGTTGCCCGGTGAGGGCAGCGAACAGGAGCGCTATCCGAAGTACCTGGCGCTGGGCCAGGCGCGCTTGCCGCTGCACTACCGCTTCGAACCGGGGGCCGACGACGATGGCGTGACCCTGGACGTGCCGCTGCACCTGCTCAACGCATTGGATCCGGTGCAGCTGGGCTGGCTGGCGCCGGGCTTTGTCGCCGACAAGGCCTCGGCACTGATCCGCAGCCTGCCTAAGGCGATGCGCCGCAACTACGTGCCGGCGCCGGACTTCGGTCGCGCGTTCTACGAGGCCTTCCCGCAGCCCAGCGCTGATGCCATCACTGGCGAGCTGGCGCGTTTCCTGTCACGTGCGACCGGCGCGACGGTGACCGCACTGGATTTCGAGCCGGGTTCGATCGAGCCGCACCTGCACATGAACCTGCGGCTGCGCGACGAACAGGGCAAGGTGCTTGCCACCTCGCGTGATCTGGAAGCGCTGCGCGCGAAATTCGGTGGCCGTGCTGGCGATGCCTTCGCCGCGCGTGCCGGGCGCGAGATGGCGGCTGACGGCCTGCGCACGTTCCCGGCCACGCCGATTCCGCTGCAGGTACCCGGTGAAGCCGGCGTGCCAGCCTATCCGGCGCTGCTGGACGAGGGCGACAGCGTGGCGCTGCGCATCTTCGCCGATCGCCAGCAGGCGCAGGACGCCCATCCGCTGGGCGTGCGCCGCCTGCTGGAGATCGCCCTGGCCGAGAAGGTGAAGCAGGCACGCAAGCAGTTGCCGGTCGGTGCCAAGACCGGCCTGTTGTATGCCGCGATCGAATCGCAGGAGCGGCTGCGTGGTGACCTGGTCGATGCGGCGATGAACGCGGTGCTGGCCGAGGGCCTGGAGGAAATCCGCGATGCGACGGCGTTCGAGCAGCGTCGCGAACACGCCGCCAAGGCCCTGTTTGGCGAGGCGATGTCGCGGCTGAAGCTGGCCGAGACCATTCTGGCGCTGGTGGCGGAGCTGAAGCCGATGCTGGAAGCGCCGTTGATGGGCTGGGCGCGCGGCAACCTGGACGACATGGAAGCGCAGCTGGCCGGGCTGATCCACCCCGGCTTCCTGCGCGACACGCCGGCCGACGCGCTGGCGCAGTACCCGCGCTATCTGAAGGCGATGATCCTGCGCACCGAACGTGCCAAGCGTGATCCGCCGCGTGACCAGGCGCGTATGCTGGAACTGCATCCGTTCCTGGAAGCGCTGGAGGCGGGCGAGCAGCAGGGCCTGCGTGATCGCCCGCAATGGCAGGCGCTGCGCTGGGATCTGGAAGAACTGCGGGTATCGCTGTTCGCGCAGGAGCTTGGTGCACGCACCGGTATCTCGGCGAAGAAGCTGGCGCAGCGCGTGGCTGCATTGCGCCAGGCCTGAGCGCGCCACGGTCGCCCCGTCGGGCGACCGTGGCC
>NZ_JBHHMJ010000262.1:0-3725 GCF_042136455.1 Stenotrophomonas sp. 3diitr2024 | reverse complement strand
TGTGGGTTTGCAGGACACGCCGTAAACCCGTCCATGGGGGCTCGATGGCGCCATCCATGGCGCCAACGGTCCTGCAAACCCACACCGCCCCGCCTTCGACAGTTTCCCGCGATCCGCAGTAGATCCACGCCATGCGTGGATGGGGTTGCTCAGTTGCAGTTGACCTTCGGCGCCAGCGCCCTGGTCCAGATCGCATAGCCGGCCGGGGTCATGTGCAGCATGTCCTCGCGGAACAGCGTCGCATCCGGCTGGCCGTCGGCGCCGAGCATCGGCGTGTAGATGTCGGTGAAACCGGTGTTGGGCAGCTTGGCCAGCGCGGCCTTGATCAGCGTGTTGGCCTCGTTGATCGCCGGCAGCAGGTGCGCGCGCGACGGGCTCGGCTTGATCGACAGGTACTCCACCTTGGTCTTCGGCAGGTCGCGGTGCACGCGCTGCACGAAGGCAACCACGTCGTCGCGCACCTGCACGGCGCTGCGGCCACTGTTGAGGTCGTTGTCGCCCGCGTAGAAGAACACTTTGCATGGCGCATACGGCACCACGATGCGGTCGGCGTACCAGGTGCTGTCGCGCACTTCCGAGCCGCCGAAGCCGCGGTTGAACACTGGCTGGCCAGGGAAGTCGGTGGCCAGGCTCTCCCAGAAGCGGATCGAGGAGCTGCCGATGAACTCGATGCCACCGCGCGGCGGCGGGGTGGACTGGTCGGCGCTGGCGAAGCGGGCCATGTCGCCGGCCCAGGCCACGTTGGAGACCTGTTCTGGCACACGGGGCGACTCGGCCGGGCTCAGCGCCTGGGCCAGCGGTGCGGCAGTCAGCAGGCCCAGCATCAACAGGCAGGTACGGCGACGGGACATCAGGCGCTCCAGCAGGCAAGGGGCATCCATCATAGGAGCATGCCCGGGCCGTTGCTTGCCCCTGGCAGGCCGTTCAGCGGGCCGGCGCGGGCTGCGGTTGGCGGCCTTGTGGCAAAATGGCCGCCATCTGCCTATTCCTGTGCACCCATGATTCCCTGCCGTGCGTCTGAGCGGTCGCTGCGCCGCGCCCCCGTTGCTGGATGTTCCACCCGTGGCTGATCAGTTCGGCCACCTGCCGCGCGGCCCGCGCCGCATCTTCCAGGCCGCCCGCTGGTCCTGGCAGGGCCTGCGCGCTGCCTGGCTGCACGAGTCCTCGTTCCGGCTTGAGGTCTACCTGCTGATCCTGCTGACGCCGATTGCGATCTGGCTGGGCCAGACGCCGGTCGAACGCGCGCTGCTGATCGGCTCGATGCTGCTGGTGCTGGCGATGGAGCTGGCCAACTCGGCCATCGAAGCGGTGATCGAACGCTACGGCAGTGAGATTCACGAGCTGGCCGGCCGCGCCAAGGACATGGGCTCGGCGGCGGTGTTCGTGCTGATGATGAACGTGTTGCTGTGCTGGGCGCTGGTCGTGGTTCCGCACGCGCTGGCCGGCAACTACGGCTGAAACCCCATTCCCCCACTGCCTTGAAGAGTTTCCATGTCCTTTGAGTTCCTCGCCGACCCCAATGCCTGGGTGACCCTGTTCACGCTCAGCGCGCTGGAAATCGTGCTCGGCATCGACAACCTGGTGTTCATTTCCATTGCTGTCAGCAAGCTGCCGGAAGAGCGCCGCCCGTTCGCCCGCAAGCTCGGCATCGCGGTGGCCTGCATTACCCGCATCGGCCTGCTGGTATCGCTGGCCTACCTGGCGCACATGGCGGCAAACCTGTTCACCGTGGCCGGCATGGGCATCTCCATCCGCGACCTGGTGCTGATCGTTGGCGGCCTGTTCCTGATCATCAAGGGCTGCATGGAGATCAAGGAACTGATCAGCGGTGGCGAGGATGAAGATCCCAGCACCACCAAGGCCTCGGCCGTGTTCGGCTACGTGATCGCGCAGATCGCGGTGATCGACATCGTGTTTTCGCTGGACTCGGTGATCACCGCCGTCGGCATCGCCGACCACATTCCGGTGATGGTCGCCGCGATCCTGCTGTCGGTGATGGTGATGCTGCTGGCCGCCAACCCGCTGGGCCGCTTCATCGATGCCAACCCGACCGTGAAGATGCTGGCGCTCGCCTTCATCCTGATGATCGGCGCGGTGCTGATCCTGGACGGCCTGGACGTGCACGTGCCCAAGCCCTACATCTACGCCGCGATGGGCTTCTCGGTGCTGGTGGAGTGGCTGAACCTGCTGATGCGCCGCCGCGCCCGCGAGCACAACGTGCCGGGCGCCGGCAACTGGTAAGCGCGCCACTGGCGTGTGAGTCCCTCAGAACCCCCGGCATTCCGGGGGTTCTGCGTTGTGGGGGCGAGGTCGGTTCTTCAACGGCATTGTGGTTTTTGCACTTGTGGCTGCGTTCCGGCTTCCACTTGTGAACCAGGATCAACAGTGTTTTCCCGGGGCGAGGCTTAATCCGGCGCAGCAAAGCGCGCAGGCTACGCACTCCCGATTCCCGCCCCCAGGACCCCCCCCATGAATTCCAGAGCCGCCTTGCTGGCGCTTGCCGTTGGCGCCTTCGCCATCGGAACCACCGAGTTTGCCCCGATGGGCCTGTTGCCGGTCATCGCCGACGGCGTCGGCGTTGGCATCCCCACTGCGGGCATGCTGATCACCGCCTATGCCGTGGGCGTGATGCTGGGCGCGCCGGTGATGACCCTGCTGATGGGGCGTTTTGGCAAGCGCACCGCGCTGATGCTGCTGATGTCGATCTTCGTCGCCGGCAATCTGTTGTCTGCGCTGGCGCCGAACTACGGGATGCTGCTGCTGTCGCGCCTGGTCACCAGCCTCAACCACGGTGCCTTCTTCGGCATCGGTGCGGTGGTCGCTGCGAGCCTGGTGCCGAAGGAAAAGCAGGCCGCTGCCGTGGCCACCATGTTCATGGGCCTGACCATCGCCAACATCGGCGGCGTGCCGCTGGCGACTTGGGTGGGGCAGCAGCTGGGCTGGCGCCTGTCCTTCGCCGGTACCGCAGTGCTGGGCCTGGTTGCGATCACTGCGCTGGGTTTCGCGCTGCCGGCATCTGCACCGGGGCCGCGCCCGGACGTGCGCCGCGAACTGAAGGCGATCCTGCAGCCGCAGGTGCTGCTGGCGATGGCCACCACCGTGCTTGGTGCGGGTGCGATGTTCACCCTCTATACCTACGTCGCACCGGTGCTGACCGAATTGACCGGCGCCTCCAATGCCTTCATCGCGATGTCGCTGGCCCTGATCGGCATCGGCTTCACCTTCGGCAACGGCATCGGTGGACGCATGGCTGACTGGTCGCTCGATGGCGCCACACGGATCCTGCTGGCCGTCCTGGCGGTGCTGATGTTCGTGCTGCCGCTGGCCTTCATGAGCCACGCCACCGCGGCGCTGGGTGTACTGCTGTTCGGTGCGGCGACCTTCGCCCTCGTGCCGCCGCTGCAGATCCGGGTGATGCAGGTGGCCAGCGAGGCGCCGGGCCTGGCGTCGTCGATCAACGTGGGTGCATTCAACCTGGGCAATGCGGTAGGTGCTGCGCTGGGGGGGGCGGTGATCAGCTCGGGACTGGGCTACGCCGCGATTCCGGTGGCCGGTGGCCTGCTGGCCGCGTCGGGCCTGCTGCTGGCATGGCTGGGGCGTCCGCGCACTGCGGTGGCTGAGGCCTGCTGAGGGGTGTTGGATTCCGGCAGGGCTTGCAGCCCTGCACCCGCAGAGGCAACGTCAAAAGCTGGGCTACTGAGGGATGGCGGGGCGGGTCCGGTGGC
>NZ_JBHHMJ010000142.1:0-269 GCF_042136455.1 Stenotrophomonas sp. 3diitr2024 | reverse complement strand
CACGATGGGGCAGCGCCATGCGTTCAAGCAGGCCGACAGTGCACGCGTGCAGGCAGACGATGCCCAACTGCGGGCAATGCTGCCGCCGGCCATGGCCGCCGACTATGCCGTGCTGACCGAACAGCTGGATGCACCCGGTGTTCGGGCTGATCAGCCTTGCAGTGGTGATGTTCCTGATCTTCCAGGCGGTGTACGCCTGGGCGACGCCGTTGATGGATGGCATCGAGGCTGGCTTCGCCTGGCTCGGTGCTCTCGTTGGCAGCGTGTTG
>NZ_JBHHMJ010000135.1:0-4512 GCF_042136455.1 Stenotrophomonas sp. 3diitr2024 | reverse complement strand
AGTGCCGGCCGCTGGCCGGCATTTCTGTTTGGGATCAGGGCTTGTCGCGCACCAGCGCCTCCGCCTCGACCACGCCGCCATCCTTGCCATGCAGGTAAAGGTGCATGTCCTGCTGCGGATACGGGATGTTGATGCCGGCTTTGTCGAAGCCCAGCTTCAGCTGCTCCAGCAGCGTGACCTTGGTACCGAACCAGTCGGCCGACTTCACGTAGCAGCGGATGCCCAGGTTGATGGCGTGCGCGCCCAGCTCATACACCACCACGTCCGGTGCCGGTGTCTGCAGCACGCGTGGGTCGGCCTTCATCAACGCCAGCGCGGTATCGCGCGCCAGCTGGATGTTGTCTTCATAGCCGATGCCGATCACCAGTTCGACGCGGCGGGTCGGTTCGGCGGTGAGGTTGATGATCGGTGCAGCGGTGATCAACGTGTTCGGAATGGTGGTGTGCTGGTTATCGGCACCGGTGATGACGGTCTGGAAGATGCGCACTTCGCGCACCGTGCCGGTCTGTCCGGCAACGGTGACTACGTCGCCGACGCGGAACGGCCGCAGTGTCACCAGCATCACGCCTGAGGCGATGTTGGACAGCGAATCCTTCAGGGCAAGGCCAACGGCCAGGCCGGCGGTGCCGAGCACGGCCAGCAGCGGCGTGATCTGCACGCCCAGCGTGCCGATGGCCAGCACCACCACGATCACCAGCGATGCGGCGTACACCACGTTGCGCAGGAAGCTGCCCAGCATCGGGTCCACGCCCATGCGCGCTGTGGCGCGCGGCATCGCGTTGGACAGGCGACGCGCCACCCACAGGCCCACCAGCAGCACCACGATGGCGGCCAGTAACGGCACACCGTAGGTTTCCAGCAGGCGCTCCCAGTTGAGCGAGTGGAACCAGGGCGTTGCGGCGGGGGCGGGAGGTGCGGCGGCGATCATGCGGAAGTCCTTTGCTGCGTAGCGATGTCTGCGTGGGGCCGGGCGTGCGTGGACGCCAGAAACAGCAAGCCCCGCAGAGGCGGGGCTTGCGTGCAGCAGCAGTATGGGCGGACGTCGATGAAAGCGACGTCAGCCCATCACGGCATCAGCCGTTGGCCTTCAGCTTGGCCAGGCGCAGCCAGGTATCAACCACGGTGTCCGGGTTCAGCGACACCGACTCGATGCCTTCCTGCATCAGCCATTCGGCCAGATCCGGGTGATCGGACGGGCCCTGGCCGCAGATGCCAACGTACTTGCCCTTGGCACGTGCTGCCTTGATCGCCATCGACAGCAGCTTCTTCACTGCCGGGTTACGTTCGTCGAACAGGTGCGCGACGATCGACGAGTCGCGGTCCAGGCCCAGGCTCAGCTGGGTCAGGTCGTTGGAGCCGATCGAGAAGCCGTCGAAGATTTCCAGGAATTCATCGGCGAGCAGTGCGTTGGACGGCACTTCGCACATCATGATGATCTTCAGGCCGTTCTCGCCCTGCTTCAGGCCGTTCTGTTCCAGCACCTCGATGACCTTGCGGCCTTCTTCCAGGGTGCGCACGAACGGAATCATGACCCACAGGTTGTCCAGGCCCATTTCGTTGCGCACGCGCAGCACGGCCTTGCACTCCAGCGCGAAGGCGGCCGAGAAGCTCGGATCGACGTAACGGCTGGCGCCGCGGAAGCCGATCATCGGGTTCTCTTCGTGCGGCTCGTAGTTGCTGCCGCCGATCAGGTTGGCGTACTCGTTGGACTTGAAGTCCGACAGGCGCACGATCACGGCGTTCGGGGCGACCGAGGCGGTGAGGGTGGCGATGCCTTCGGCCAGGCGGTCGACGTAGAAGCTGACCGGATCACCGTAGCCGGCGATCTTCTCGTCGATCTTCTTCTTGGTCGCGGCGTCCTGGCGGTCGTATTCCAGCAGCGCATTCGGATGGATGCCGATGTGGCTGGCGATGATCATTTCCAGGCGGGCCAGGCCGATGCCGGCGTTCGGCAGCTGGCCGAAGTCGAAGGCACGTTCCGGGTTGGCCACGTTCATCATGATCTTCAGCGGCGCCGGCGGCATGTTGCCCAGATCGGTGGTGGTGCGTTCAAAGCCGAGCTTGCCTTCGTAGATGAAGCCGGTATCGCCTTCAGCGCAGCTGACGGTGACCAGCTGGCCATCTTCGATGACCTGGGTCGCGTTGCCCGAACCAACCACGGCCGGCACGCCCAGCTCGCGCGCGATGATCGCGGCGTGGCAGGTGCGGCCACCGCGGTTGGTGACGATGGCCGAGGCGCGCTTCATCACCGGTTCCCAATCCGGATCGGTCATGTCGGCGATCAGCACGTCGCCGGGCTGCACGCGGTTCATGTCGTCCAGCGTCTTCACCACGCGGGCCACGCCCGAACCGATCTTGGCGCCGACGGCACGGCCCTCGGCCAGCACCTTGCCGCCCTTCTCGGTCAGCGCGAAGCGCTCGATCTGGGTGGCGTGGCTGCGCGACTTCACCGTTTCCGGGCGCGCCTGCACGATGAACAGCTTGCCGCTGACACCGTCCTTGGCCCACTCGATGTCCATCGGGCGGCCGTAGTGCTTTTCGATGACCAGCGCCTGCTTGGCCAGTTCCTGCACGTCCTCGTCGCTGATCGAGAAGGTGGTGCGCAGTTCGGCCGGCGTGTCTTCGATACGGACGCGCTCACCGGGGACATCCGAATACACCATGCGGATCGCCTTGCTGCCGAGCGAGCGGCGCAGGATCGCCGGCTTGCCGGCCTGCAGGGTGGGCTTGTAGACGTAGTATTCGTCCGGATTGACCGCGCCCTGCACGACCATCTCGCCCAAGCCGAACGAGGAGGTGACGAACACCACGTCGCGGAAGCCGGACTCGGTGTCCAGGGTGAACAGCACGCCGGAGGAACCGACGCCCGAACGCACCATCAGCTGCACGCCGGCGGACAGGAACACGTCCTCATGCTTGAAGCCGTGGTGCACGCGGTAGGCGATGGCGCGGTCGTTGTACAGCGAGGCGAACACTTCCTTGACCTTGTGCACGACGTCGTCGGCACCGGTCACGTTGAGGAAGGTTTCCTGCTGGCCGGCGAAGGACGCATCCGGCAGATCCTCGGCAGTGGCAGACGAACGCACGGCCACGGCCACGTCGCCGCCGCCATTCTCGGCGCTCAGCTTGGCGTAGGCGGTGCGGATGTCCTGGTCCAGCTGCGGCTGCAGCGGGGCGTCGATTACCCAGCCGCGGATTTCCTTGCCGGCTGCGGTCAGCGCGTTGACGTCCTCGACGTCCAGCGTGGCCAGCCTGTCGAAGATGCGCTTGGACAGGTCGTTGTGCGCGATGAAGTCCTTGAAGGCTTCAGCGGTGGTGGCATAACCGCCCGGCACCGAAACGCCCAGACCGGCCAGGTTGCCGATCATCTCGCCCAGGGACGAATTCTTGCCGCCTACGCGGGCCAGATCGGCCAGACGCAGTTCGTGCAACCACAGGATGTTCTCGTTCAAGCGCGATGCTCCGTTTGGCCATCGCCCGAGGCGGGCTGAGTGGCCGCGTCCGTAGGAAGAAGCCGATATGATGCCGGGCAGAGCACCGTCGGCACAAGCTTGTGCTGGCGGCCTTTTTAAGCTTCGTAGGGGGTAAAAGCGCGCATGTCGACCATCCGTCCGGTGTTCTACGTTTCCGATGGAACCGGTATCACCGCTGAAACCATTGGGCATAGCCTGCTGACCCAGTTCTCCGGGTTCAGCTTCATTACCGATCGGATGTCGTTTGTCGACGACCCTGAAAAAGCGCGTGAAGCCTGCGCCCGGATCCAGGCGGCGGGGGAGCGGTACCAGGTCCGGCCGATCGTGGTGAACTCCTGCGTGGACCAGAGCCTGAGCCTGATCCTGGCCGACAGCGGTGCCCTGATGCTGGATGTGTTCGCGCCGTTCATCGAGCCGCTGGAGCGCGAACTGGCCAGCCCTCGCCTGGCCCGGGTCGGCCAGGCCCACGGCATGGTCGATTTCGACACGTACCACCGCCGCATCAACGCGATGAACTTCGCCCTGACCCATGACGACGGCATCGCAGTGAACTATGACGATGCCGACGTGATCCTGGTGGCGGTGTCGCGCGCCGGCAAGACGCCCACCTGCATCTACCTGGCTCTGCATTACGGAGTGCGCGCGGCCAACTACCCGCTGACCGACGAAGACCTGGAAAGCGACCGCCTGCCGCCGCGCCTGCGCAACTACCGGCGCAAGCTGTTCGGGTTGACCATCGATCCGGACCGCCTGCAGCAGATCCGCCAGGAGCGCCGCCCGAACTCGCGCTACGCCAACCTGGACACCTGCAAGCGCGAGGTGGCCGCGGCCGAGACCATGTTCCGCATGGAGCGGATCCCGACCCTGAGCACCACCCACACCTCGATCGAGGAGATTTCCAGCAAGGTGCTGGCCACATTGGGGCTGCAGCGCGAGCTGTATTGACCCTTTTCGCACTGCGGGGCTGCCGGCCAGCGGAGTGACAGCCAGGTCATCACCACATCGATCAGGCCGTAGATGCCGTCGAAGATGATCAGCG
>NZ_JBHHMJ010000122.1:0-305 GCF_042136455.1 Stenotrophomonas sp. 3diitr2024 | reverse complement strand
TCCAACGGTCCTGCGCAACCCACCCGCCCGACCTCTGACAGTTTCCGTGTGCGTCCAGCCACGGAGAAGAAAATAGAAAATCAAAATCAAACGCCGGTCGCTTCGCTCTTGGTGTCGACCAAGGTCGACACCCGCCAGTTCGTAATGATCCGTGCTGAACAAGGTCGACACCTACAGCCATCGCAGTTCACCCACCGTCACCGGGAAACTGTCAGGGGTGGGGCGGTGTCGGGTTGCGGGGTGTCCGCGGCATGGATGCCGCGGCCAAGCCCCCAAGGACGGGTTTACGGCGTCCCCGCAACCCG
>NZ_JBHHMJ010000118.1:0-17110 GCF_042136455.1 Stenotrophomonas sp. 3diitr2024 | reverse complement strand
GTCAGAACCCTTTCCTGCGGAAAGGGTTCTGACCCCGATGGCGGTCACCGCCCGCGCAGGAAGTACCACACGGGCACCATCACGTTCACCGGGTCGCCGGCCACCTCGGGCGGCGGCGGGCCGCGCGAGGATCGTTGGCGTCGTCCACTTCCACGACCGGATTGGGCTGCGGTCGCGGTGCCGGCCGGCTGAGCACGTAACCGGCGCTGGCGGCAAAGAACAGGCCCACGCCGAGCAACAGGCGCCACGACGGATGCGCGCCCCAGCAGAACAGGGCAAAGCCCGCCGCCATGCCTGCGCTGGCAAACGCCTTGCCCTTGCCCGACACGGCACCCTGCTCGCGCCACAGCCGCAGCGACGGGCCGTAGCGTGGATGCGCCAGCAGGCGCTGCTCGAACTTCGGCGAGCTGCGCGCGAAGCAGCCCACCGCGAGGATCAGGAAGATGGTGGTCGGCATGACTGGCAGCAATGCGCCGATCACCCCGAGGCCGACCATCAGCCAGCCCAGCGCGAACCAGAGCCAGCGCATCAGCGCTGCACCTGCGGGCGCACGCCGCGCATCAGGCGAATTCCACTTCGACGTGGCGGTACACGCTGCGGAACGCAGCGTCGGCTGCATCGATCACCTGCTGGTCCTGCTCGGCACTCAGCGGCACCGCGTCCAGCACAGCGGTGAACTCGCGCCAGTGGCGCGCTGCGCCATCGGGATGGGCGGCCAGGTGGCGGGCGCCGAAATCACGGTGCAGGCCGAGCCTGGCCGCCATCTTGTACAGAAGGGTGCCACCGAGATTGGAGCCTTCGGCCACGTACAGCCAACCCAACGCAGTCGGCAGCGCGAGGTCCGAGGGCAGCGCGTCGATGTCCGCGCCAGGCAGGGCCTGCTCCAGGTCCTGCAGGTCGCGTGCGACCTGTGTCAGGCGCCGGCGCTCTCCAAGATCGGGCAGCAATGCGCCCAGGGCAGGGTTGGCATACAGCGCATCGATGCTGCGGTGGAAGCGATACTGCACGCGCAGGAATCGGGCGAAGTTGCCGCGGTCGGCGAAGATGTCACCGGCCATGATGCGCTTGTCCAGCGCACCGTGGCTGTCGCGGGTGGCGGCCTTGAGCCGCAGGCTGCGGCTGTCTTCGGGAGCGATGTGTGCGTTCATGGGGGAATGCCAGGGGGGTCGTCCTGCTGTAGACGTCCGCCGCGGGGGTTTCCCCAAGCCCATGTGTGCCGATAATGGGGCCATCCCCTTCTTCCACCCGGAACCGATGATGATCACCACCGAACCGCGCATGACCAACCTGTTCCTGCAGCTGGGCCTGGACGCCAGCGCCGAAGGCATCGCCCGCTTCATCCGCGAGCACCAGCTGGCCACCGACGTCGAAGTCGTCGAGGCGCCCTACTGGAACGATGCCCAGCGCCAGTTCCTGGCCGAGTCGCTGCAGGCCGATGCGGCATGGACCACCGTGGTGGACGAGTTGAACGAGTCGCTACACGAAGATGCGGTGAAGGCTTCGAGTGGGCTGTAAGTGCCTGGCGGAAGGCACCGGGCATGGCCCGGCGCTACCGTTGTCTTTCCCGCTGGGGTCAGAGCCCTTTCCGCAGGAAAGGGATCCGACCCCGCAGATCAGTACTTCCAGGTCAACGCCAACCGCGCGGTGCGGCCCGGTGCCGGCATCACGCCCAGGGCCAGCGGGTCCAGGTAGTAACGGTCGGTCAGGTTGTCGACGCCGGCTTCCACCGACAGCTGGTCGTTGAAGCTCCAGCTGGCGAACAGGTCGACCAAGGTGTTCGGCCGGTACAGCTGCTGGATCGCCGACAGGCCCACGTTCCAGTCCTTGTCCAACTTGCTGATCGGGCCAGCGTTGTGGACCATGCGGGCGCCGAAGGTCAGGCGCTCGTCGAACAGGCGCGAGCCCAGGATCAGGTTGACTGTGTAGCGCGGCGGGTTCTGGGTGTTGGTGTACGAGCCCTCGAAGCCACCGTCCACGCAGTTGGGTGTATTGGCCAGCTCGTCGTTCCCGCGCTGCGCACCATAGGCACGACGCTCGGCGGCGATGTCCGGCGCGCAGGTCTTGGCCTTGACATAGTAATGCGCGGACAGGTCGGCGAAGACCTTGCCGCTGTCATAGCTGGACTGGAATTCCATGCCCGAGACCTTGAACTGATCGACGTTGCGGATCAGGCCGGCCGAAAGCGTGCGGTAGTCACGGGTGATCAGGTCGTCGATGCGGGTATCGAAGTACGCCAGCTTCAGCGCCAGGCGGTCGCCAGCGGTAAACAGGTGGTAGCGGAGGGTGCTGGCACCGATTTCCCAGCTGCGCGCGCGCTCCGGCTTCAGCTCACCGACCGGCTTGGCAGCGGTGAACAGGCCCAGCGTGGTCTCGAACAGGCTCGGCAGCTTGGTGCCTTCGGCGTACTTCACGTAGACCAGGGTGTCTTCGCTGAAACGGTAGGCCACGCTGGCGGTAGGCGAGAACGCGGTGTCGCGACGGCGGATCGGCTGCGACCAGCTCCAGCTGACCGGCACTTCCAGATCCTGCGGCTTGCCGGCGTCGTAGAAGTTCCAGCCGGCGATGTCGCCCACCGTACCCTTCTTGTACGGCGAGGCCAGCAGCGAGGCCTGGGTGAAGTTGCCGTTGGCATCCGGATACCAGTTCAGCAACGCGATGCGCTTGGCGCGCCACGAGGGCAGTGCCGGGTTGCCGTTGAGCAGCTCGGTGTAGCGGTACTGGCCCTGCACCTCGTAGGCATCGGGCGTGGCCAGCCGGTTGCGGTCGTGCACGTCCACCCGGTTCCAGCGGCCACCGGCCAGCAGCTCCCAGTGTTCGTCGGGCTGCCACTTCAGCACGGCCACGGCGCTGTATTCCTTGCGCTCGGCATTACGCAGGAAGCGGTTGTTGACCAGGTCATCGTGCATGATCGGGCCCGAGCTGCCCGGGGCGATGTCTTCGTCGCTGTAGGACAGGCCGTAGTCGAGCGTGAACGCACCGGCGCGGGTGTCGAACCTGGAGGTATTGCTGGCATCCAGGCCGAAGCGCTTCTGCCGCAACGGATTGCGGTAGGCATCCTTGTAGCCGGGATCGCCACTGAAACTGGGCGCGTCGTACCACTCGGTGCGGCGATCGAAGTACCACGGGGTGATGCCGGTCAGGCTGTTGTACATCACGCTGTCGGTGTCGGTGTACGCTGCATTGACGCGCAGGTCGATCAGCTCGCTGTCCGGATCGAAGCGATAGCGCAGGGTGTAGCTGTCCATGTCGACGTGGCCCGGGTCCCACT
Source organism: Stenotrophomonas sp. 3diitr2024 (assembly GCF_042136455.1). Taxonomy (NCBI): domain Bacteria; kingdom Pseudomonadati; phylum Pseudomonadota; class Gammaproteobacteria; order Lysobacterales; family Lysobacteraceae; genus Stenotrophomonas; species Stenotrophomonas sp. 3diitr2024. Next base: position 13,842 of record NZ_JBHHMJ010000118.1, on the reverse strand, counting down.
GCGGGATGCGGTCACGGTCGACGCGGATGATCTGCGAGGCCATGATCTCGCCGGCCGTGCCTTCATAGCGGCGGTAGCCGGCTTCCAGGCTCTGCGTGTCATCGATGCGCCAGGTGCCCTTGAGCAGCGCCGACTTCGAACGCGAGGAGGTATTGAACACTTCGGTACGCGGCGGATTCAGCGGCGCCAGCGTACGACGGGTCTGCGGGAAATCATCGTAGCCGTGCTTGCCGGAGAAGTAGTTGCCGTTGTCCCGGTACGCGTAGGCCGCAACCAGGTCGAAGCGGTCCCAGTGACCGGCACCGGCCACGTTGAAGAACTGGCTGCCGGTAGCGCTGCGATCGCTGCGCGGCGCCGCACTGTATGACGGCAGGTTGTTGGCACTGCCATTGGCCAGGCCACCGCGCACGCGCACGCCGAAGTCGCGGCCCTCGCGCAGCACGTCACCGATCTTCAACGTCTCCATCTCGACCACGCCGCCGATGCCACCGGACGCGTTGGCCTGCAGGCTCGGGCCCTTGGTGATGGTCAGGCTGGAGATCAGGTCGGGGTCGAGGTAGGTGCGCTGTGACTGGCCCGCATAGCCGCGGTAGGTGTCCATGCTGGACTGGCCACCGTCGATGATCACCGGTACGCGGCCCTGGCCCTGGATGCCACGGATGTTGACGTCGAAGCCGTTGCCCACGCGCGGATCACCGGCGGTGACACCGGCCACCCCCTTGACGATGTCACCGTTGGAGGTGCCGCGGAAACGCTCCAGATGCGTGCGGTCGAGCGTGGTGGTCGAACCCACGCTGCGATAGCTGTCGAGCAGGCGCGCTTCATCGTTGTTCGCACCGCTGTCGACGCGGTCGCCGGCCACACTCAGCGTGTCGGTGACGATCACACCGCTATCGGCCGGCACCGGCGTTGCTGCCCCCAGAGTGGCCGCATCGGCGCTGACCCGGCGCACCGCCACGCCACTGCCCTGCAGCAGGCGCTGCAACGCCTGGTCGGCCGACAGGCTGCCGCTGACCGCGTGGGAGGTTACGCCGTGTGCCAGCGATGCGGGGTACACCACCTGCACGCCGGATTGGCGCATGTAGCTGCGCAGGGCCTCATCCAGCGGTTGTGCAGGAATATCAAAGCGCAGTACGGCCGCGTGCTCGCTGCGGGCGCTCTGCGCCAGTGCGGGTGGCGTCGTACTGGCCAGCCCGGCGGCAAGCAACGCAATGCACAGACGGGACGGGCGCAGTACGCGGCCCGAGCGGTGGGAGTCGAACATGGAAGAACCTGTCAGGTAATCGGTGCCGCGAACGCGGCGTCATCCGCAACACGGGCGGACACGGCGACGTACGTGGCGACGGCGGGTACGTTCGCCGGGTAAGACGGCTGGGCGCGCGACAACCCCAAGAGCGATTTGCGGTCACGGGGGATGCCGACGTGGCGCGGGTGGGTGCCGACCGTTGGTCGGCCGGTGGTAGCGGTGGGTGCCGACCGATGGTCGGCACAGAGACGCTCATCCACGCGTGGCGTGGATCTACTGCACGATGGCGACGCCGAATGGAAGACGAGTAACCTGAAGACCTGCCGTTACCGCCAGCGCGTCCAGCGCCTGTTCCGGGCGGTCGATGCGCAACGCAGCACTCACTGCAGGCAGACGTGACAGATCGCCGCGCACGAAGGTCGGCCCCGCGCGATAGCGCCCCACCCACTGCAACGCATCGGCAACGGGGACCTGCTCCAGCAGCAGCTCGCCCTGGCGCCAGGCGCCGACGCTGTCGGCGGTCACGTCAGCCCGTCGCATGACCCCGCCACGTTCAGTGTAGACGGCACGCTGCCCCTGCTGCAGGTAGGTCCAGCCACCGTCGGCCGGGCTGGCCACGCGCACCCTGCCCTGCCCAACCTGGGTTTCCACCCCCTCGTCTCCACGCGCCACGGTGAACGCGGTCGAGATGTCCTCGACCAGGCCATTGCCGGCGCGCACGCTGAAACGCCGCTGTGCATCCGGGCTGACCTCGAACCAGGCGCGCCCGCGCAGCAGCTCGACCTCGCGGGCGTTCGCATCGAAGCGCACGGCAATCGCACTGTCCACATCCAGCACCGCCCGACTGCCATCGGGGAGCCGCACGTGCTGCACCTGATGCGTGCTGCGATGATCGGACTGCAGGCGCAGCCACGCCTCCGGCCATGCCACCAGCATCGCCAGCATTGCCGCCACAGCCATGGCCCAGCGCAGTCGATGCGGCCCACGCCATCGGCTGGCCCCGGCGGCCTGTGGGCGCGGCCCGACACTGCGCCACAACGCGCGCTCGTGTTCGAAGGCCCTGCGGTGCCCCGGCTGTTGCAGCCAGTGCTCGAACGCCTGCATGCGTGCATCGCTGATGTCACCCGAGGCCAGCCACGCGATCCAGTCCCGGGCCTGTTCGGCCAGGTTATCGTCATTGGCGGCGGGCAGCATGTTCGGCGGGCGCATCGGCTGGCGGACAGGCGCATTCAAGCGCGGGGGAACTGGACCGCATCCACGGTCAATGATCAAGACGTCTGTGCGCGCGCCAACCCCAAGCCGGCGTGATCATCGGCCACTGCGCGCCCAGGCCAGGCGCTGCAGCGCGGAGCGCACATGATTCTCGACGGTGGTCACCGACACCCCCAAGCGGCGTGCGATCTCGGCCTGGGTGAGGCCCTGCAGGCGGTTGAGCCGGAAGATGGTGCGGGTCGGCTCCGGCAGGTGACCCGCCGCATCGAGCACCCGCTGCAGCTCATCCTGTGCCATGGCCTGCTCCTCGGTGGAGATCACCTCGTCGGCCCCCCACAGGTAGTGGTCGGCCAGCAGCCGGTTGCGGCGGCTCGATTCGCGGCCGTGGTCAGTGGCAAGGTTGGCGGCCAGCCGATACAGATAGGCCCGCGGGTTGCCGATCGCCTGGCTGTCATCGACCCCTCGCGCCTTGAACCAGACCGCCTGGATCACGTCCTCGGCGCCGTTGTCGCCCCCGAGGATGCGCTGCACCCGGCGCAGCAGCGCGGGCCGCTCGCGGATCAGCAGCTCAGTGAGGGAGGCAGCATTGGAGGGCATGCGCGGAGCCGGGACGACAGACGGGAGGCACCGCGCATGCTACTCCGGCAATGCGAATAAGTCACATTCTTGTCTATGCCGGGACTACAGGCAATCAACCAGTGCGTCGTAGGTATTGGCTTTCGTGCCGGGCAGCGGCGCGTGCAACGCATCGAACCCGTCCCCCGTTTCCCACACCTGCAACAGGGTTTCCAGGCGTGTTCCTGTTGCCAGCGGCAGCACGCAGGCATAGCGTCCGCGGTTGACCGTGATCAGGCCGCTGGGCTTTACCCTGGTGTTGCTACCAGCGAAGGTCCATACACACTGGACAACCACCCCCGTGGCCTGTTCCACGGAACAGCGCAGGCGCATGGCCCACAGATTGATGTACTCGCCCTCGCAGAAGGTATCGCCACATACCTCATCGAAGCCACGCACCAGTTGCCGCTCGGCAGCAAGGAAACGCTCGTGGCCGCCCCCCGGGCCGGCGTAATCCCGCGCATCGACGAACGCAGGCGCAGCCTGCGCGACACCGGCGCACGGCAGGCTGACAGACAGCACGCCACACAACAGCCAGCATCTACGGAAGCTCCCCATCAGCCCACCCTCCCCTGCGTGCGCAGGCATTCAGGCAACCCATCGAAGATGCCGTGGTCAAGCCCAGGCAAAGGCGCGGTCAGGCCGCCTGGCGCTTCCAGGGAGGCGTAGAACGCGTCGACGGGCACCCCGGGCTGCATTTCGACCGGACAGACCCAGCTCCCGTTGTCGATCCGCACGTGTCCCGTGTCGGGCTCAACCTCCAGCTCGCTGGCGGCCACCACCCAGACACAGCGCTGCACGGTGCCGCGGTGGGCGAGCACGGCGCAGCGGAACTCCATCACCCGGTAGTTGCTGTAATCACCTTCACACAAGGTGTCGGCACACCATGCGGCGAATTCGCCGGCGACCGCGTCCTCCAGCGCAAAGGCACGGTCCCATCCGGCCTCGTCGGAGGGATAGTCAATCAGGTTGACATGCAACCCGCGCGCGAGCGCGGGCAGCGGCGCCAGCAGCAGCAAGGCACAACAGCCCAAGCGGTTCCAGTTCATGGCAAGTCTCCTTGGCAAGGACGTCCAGCCTGCCGCGGGGACCGGGTCGAACCCATCGGGAAACCCCGCCCCACCCGCTCCGCCAGGGGCGGGCGCGCAGGTCGGCCCAGCCCTACCCTGCACAGCGCCCGGCAAAGGCATAAAATGGTGAGCTATCCGTCTATATCCCCACCTGGAGCACACCATGGGCCTGGAACTCGTCTCGCCCGGCAAGAACCCGCCGGAAGAAATCAACGTCATCATCGAGATCCCGAAGGACTCGGAGCCGGTGAAGTACGAAGTGGACAAGGAAACCGGCGCGATCTTCGTCGACCGCATCCTGTCCACCCCGATGCGCTATCCGTGCAACTACGGCTACGTGCCGAGCACCCTGTGTGGCGACGGCGATCCGGCCGACGTGCTGGTGGTGCTGCCGCTGCCGCTGGTGCCGGGCTCGGTCGTGCGCTGCCGTCCGGTCGGTGTGCTGAAGATGAGCGATGAGGCAGGCAGCGACGAGAAGATCCTCGCCGTGCCGGTCTCGAAGATCTTCAGCGGCTACGCCCACGTCGAAGACATCGCCCAGGTCTCGAGCCACTGGCTGGAGCGCATTGGCCACTTCTTCGAGCATTACAAGGATCTGGAGAAGGGCAAGTGGGTCAAGCTGGACGGTTGGGGTGGCGCCGCTGAGGCCAAGCAGATCCTGATCGAGGCGCACCAGCGCCATCTCGACAGCAAGGCCTGAGCCTGAACCGGATCGCTCCGGCGATACCCCGCCGGAGCGATGCGGGTCACGTTTCATGACGACGGCACATCACTCTTGCTGCCGTATTAGGTAAATTGCGTCACTTCACACGTCATCGACATCCATCGTCGAGACAGCCAGGGGAACGTGTCGTGCGTATTCTGCTTGTTGGGGATGCAGCCAGCCTGCCGGCTGAGCTGACCGAATTCATTGCCGATCTTGGGGAAGACTGGCAGCCGCTGACCGCCGCCGATGGCCAGACCGCGATGACCGCGGTGGCCACGCAGGGCGTGGACGCGGTGATCGTCTGCCCGCAGTTGCCCGATCTCAATGCCACCACGCTGCTGGGCCAGATCCGGACACTGCGCCCGGAAACCATCCGCATCGCGCTGGTCGATGCGCACCATGGCAACCGCCCGCCGCCGGCGCGCCTGATCGGTGTCGCCCACCGCTTCCTGCCGCTGCCGCTGGCGCCGGAAGTGCTGCTGGAGGCATTGACCAGCCTGGAAGAACTGCGCGAAGTGCTGGACAGCCCGCGCCTGCGCGATGCCATCGGCCGTATCGAGAAACTGCCATCGCCACCGCATCTGTACCTGAGCCTGACCCAGGCCCTGGAACATGACGATGATACCGACAGTGCCGATGTGGCCAAGCTGGTCGCCGCCGATCCGGCCATCGCGGCCAAGGTGCTGCAACTGTCGAACTCGGCGTTCTTCAGCCAGGGCCGCACCATTGCCGACCTGCGCACTGCGGTCACCCGGCTGGGCCTGGCCACGCTGCGTGACCTGGTGCTGGCCAGCGAAGTGTTCTCCGCGCCGACGCTGTCGGCTGCCGAGCGCAACTCACTGCAGCAGCGCGCCTTGCTCGCCTCGCGGCTGGCCGCACGCCTGCTGCCCGAATCCAGCGCCGAACTGGGGGCGACTGCCGCACTGCTGGCCGACATCGGCCTGCTGCTGCCCGGCGTGCGCAACGAGCGCAGCGAGCCCGCGCTGGCCGGCGATACCCGCCCAGGCCATGCCGAGGCCGGCGCCTACCTGCTGGGCCTGTGGGGCCTGCCGATGCCGATCATCGAAGCGGTGGCCTTCCACCTGCAGCCGCAGCGCGCCAACACCCGCAGCTTCTGGGTGACCGGCGCGGTGCACGTGGCCCTGGCGCTGGTCAATGGCGATCCGGTGGACGAGGACTACCTGCAGCGTGCAGGCGTGCTGAACAAGCTGCCGCAATGGCGCGAGCACGCCAATGCACTGATGGGACTGGTGCCCAGCGACGCCTGAGCGTGCTGGATGATGTCCGGACGACAGAGGGCGCACCCACACGGTGCGCCCTTTCCATGTCAGCGGGTACCGCAGGCATCCTGCACGCAACGCCGGTACTGCGACTCGCAGATGACCGGTGACTTGCCACTGGCCAGGCACTGCTGGCGGAACTCTTCGCAATAAAGCCCGCCACCACAGACCCCGAGGCCCTGCGCGAACACCGCGCCCACCAGCGTTGCATAGATCAATGCAGCCGCCGATGCCTGGCGCAGCAACGTGTTCTTCATACCCCTCTCCACATGCGAGCGTCCGGTATTGGACCTCCTGACTGTGTCGATTGCGACACGACGGGACCGTGACTGCGCTCACCTTCCAACAGTTTCCGGAATTCCCCCACAAAAAAGAGGGCGGACCTAGCGGCCCGCCCTCCTCGTGTTGCTACCGCACTTCGATGGATCAGAAGCGCTGGGTGTACTTCATGTACAGGAAGCGACCCACATCGAAGCCGCCGTAGTAGGCGAACGCCGAGTTCGGAGCCGAGTACTGCAGCGGACCCTTGTGGTCGAACACATTGTTCGCGCCCAGGGCGATCGTCGCATCCCACGGTGCCTTCCAGCTGACCTGCAGGTCGTGGAAGGTGTTGGAGCCGGTGTGACGCAGCGGATCGGTTTCGCCATTGGCCATGTGGTTCGGCGCATCGCACCAGCCATCAGCCAGCGAGATGCAGCTTTCCTTCATGCCGGAGTAGTAGCGCGCGGTGTAGTTCACACCGAAATCGCCGTACTGCCAGTTGACGCCCAGGTTCGAACGCACGCGGAACAGGCCCGGCTCGCCGACGCGGCCGATCATGATGTTGTCACCCGCGCTGTTCTGGCCCTGCTCGTCGTACTTGGCGGTGTAGCTGGTGGTCCAGTCGATGCTGAACTGACCGATGGCCAGTTCCGGCAGGCGGTACTTGATGCCCAGGTCGTAACCTTCGGTTTCCATCTTGCCGAGGTTGGCGGTGCCGTAGGTGATCGCACTGACGTGGCCGTCAGCCGCACGGGTCACGCTCGAGCAACGCTCGGAGTTGCCCAGCACGTAGCAGTCACGCAGGATGCGGTCGACGCTGTCAGCGATGATCATGTCGCTGATTTCGTACTTGTACCAATCCAGCGAGACGTCCAGGCCCTGCACCCAGCGCGGGCTCCACACCAGGCCGAAAGTGGTGCTCTTGGAGGTTTCCGGCTTCAGGTTCGGGTTGGCACCCGAGACGAACTGGTCACCCGACTGGCACGGCAGGGTCGAGCACGGCAGGTTGCCCTGGCCCAGCTGCACATAGTTGGCCGGAGCGCCAGCGGCGGTGCACGCGGCATTGCCGGCAACGCTGCCCGGGGCGTTCACGCCGCACGGATCGATGTACGACTCGAAGCTCGAGCTCAGGCCACCGTACAGGTCGCTGATGGTCGGAGCGCGGAAGCCCTCGGCGTAGGTGCCGCGGACCAGCAGTTCATCCAGCGGACGCCAGGTCAGGCCGAACTTGCTGTTGGTGGTGCCACCGAAGTTGCTGTAGTCCGAGTAACGGCTGGCAACGTTCAGGGTCAGCTCCTTGGCGAAGGCCATGTCGGCCAGCAGCGGCACGTTCAGTTCGAGATAGACCTCGTTCAGATCGTACTGGCCGCGGGTCGGCTTCTGGCCCAGGCCGGTGGACTGGCCCGACTGCGCGAAGGCGTCCGGCACGTAATTGCCTTCTTCCTTGCGGTGCTCGACACCCAGGGCGAAGCCCAGGTCGCCGGCCGGCAGGGTCACGATGGAACCGGACAGGTTGGCGGTGAAGCTGGTGGTCTTGGTGACGCCGCGGGTGGTGAAGGTCGGGAACAGGAAGTCCTGCAGCTCCTGGTTCGCCAGCGAACCCTGGCCATCAACGCCGTACGGCAGCAGCGGGTTCCACGGGCGGCAGTCGCCCAGGATCGGCTTGGCCGAGGTGCCGCAGCGTGCAACGCCGCCGGCATCGATGAACGACGGGCCCAGGGCCTGGCCTGCAGCGATCAGGCTCATGTCGCCGCGGTTGCTCTTGATCGACTCGTTGCGGTTCCACAGCGCGCCGACGTCCCAGTCGAAGGTCTTGCCGCCCAGCTCGAAGAAGCCGGTCAGGGTCGGAGCGAAGCGCAGGGTCTTGAGCTGGCTGTCAGTGGTACGCGGCACTTCCCACAGGCGGCGACGGAAGCTGACGTCCTGGCCGACCGGGTTGAAGGCGCTCGAACCCTCCAGCGGGGTGCCGAAAGAGTTGGACTGGAACGGGTAGCCGGCGATCTGCTGGAACGTCTGGCGCTCGTTGTAGAGCACGTCGGTGTTCAGGCTGATCGAATCGGTGAAGTCGTACGTGCCGTTGATGTAGACCGACTTGCGCTTCACACCGGTCAGCAGGGTCATCTGCTCGTTGGAGTTGGCGAATTCGTCCGGCGTAATGACATGGTAGTCATTCGGGTTCTTCGGGTTGCCGCCGGCGTTCAGGGTCTTCCAGACAGCCTGCTTGGAGTCGCCGCAGTTGACCTGGGTCGGGTTGCACCAGCTGCCGTTCTGGCTGATCGGGCTCCAGGTGGCCGAGGTCGAGTTCGGACCCAGCGAGCCGTCGCGGCTGTACCAGCGGTCCTTGGCCCACACCGGATCCTGCTTCGAGTACTCGGCCGACAGGGTCAGGCTGCCGCGTTCGCCGCGGGCACCGAGGGTCATCGAATAGGTTTCGGTGTCGCCGTCGCCCTTGCCGTACTGGCCGACGTAGACGTTGGCTTCGCCGCCGTCGAAGTTCTTGCGGGTGATCACGTTGACCACGCCGGCGATGGCGTCGGAACCGTAGATCGACGAGGCGCCGTCCTTCAGGATTTCGATGCGCTCAACGGCAGACATCGGGATCTGGCTCAGATCCTGGTAGCCCGCAGTGGTTGCGCCCAGACGCTTGCCGTTCATCAGCACCAGGGTGCGCTGGGCGCCCAGGTTGCGGATGTCGACGTAGTAGCCGCCCACGTTCTCGCCCGAAGCCAGCGACTCCGAACGCGAGATGGCCGGGGAGCCGGCCGAGGTCAGGTTGTTCAGCACGTCGGCGACGCTCGAGAAGCCCTGCTTTTCCAGGGATTCGCGGGTCATCGTCAGGATCGGCTGCTGGGTTTCCACCGAGGCGCCGCGGATGCGCGAGCCGGTGACCGAAATGCGGTCCAGGTCGGTGGTGCCCTTTGCTTCCTGGGCGGAAGCAAAGGCCGGCGCCAGCGCCAGCGCAATGCCGGCCGGCAGCAGGCCGAACCGCACTGCGGGATTACGAACGTTCATCTATCTCTCCAAGGTACGTGTTAGCAGCGTGTTAAAACACCCCAGCACGTTACGATTGCGTTGCAGCGCTGTATTTGCGCGAACCAACCGGAGACTTTGCGGATTGTGGCGGGAGCAAGCCACCGTTCTCCCTGAAGCGCGATGCGGACTGGCCGTAGCGGGCGCGGAACGCACGCGCGAAGCTGCAGCAGTTGTCGAAACCGCTGGCGGCAGCGACCTCGCCCACCATCATGTCGGTGTCGCGCAGCAGATCAGCGGCGCGTTCGAGGCGCAGTCGTGCCGAAAGCGACTGCGGGCTTTCCTCGTACAGGCTCTGGAAGGTCTTGGACAGGTACCAGCTGGAGAAGTTGGTCAGCTCGGCCAGTTCGCCGATGCGCACCACCCGGTGGCTGTTGCCTTCCAGATAGAGGCGCGCGCGCTGCATGCGGCCGAACACCTGGCGCTTGCGGCTGCGCGAGCGGCCCGGGCAGCGCTGCACGTTGTCGGCCAGGCCGCGCTGCAGGCCCGCGAGGTGCAGCAGCAGCGGGCGCAGGGCCTGTGCCGGCTGGCCGCTGGCCAGCGCATCGCGCCACAGGCGCAGCGCCACGCGCGCATCAGTGCGGTTCATCCGGCCACGACCTGCATACAGGCCGCAGTCGGCCATCTCGGTCAGCACGCGAAGCGCTTCGATGTTCAGGTTCAGGCCAACGCACAACCCGTTGCGACCGGCCTGCACCAGCGGCCGCGATTCCTTCTCGAACGCGATCCACTCGCCTTGGCGCAGGCGGAAGCGCCCTTCCTTGGCCTCGACCCACGAGCTGCCACGCACCTGCATCCAGACAGTGAAGCTGGAGCCGGCGGTCTGCAGGCTGCCGAGCCGGGCCACGCCCAGGCAGGTCGGTGCGACGTCGTCGAGCGACCGGTCCAGGGAAACAGTTTGGCCGCGATCGGCCAGCGAGAGTTGACGCATGGGGGCACCACGGATTTGCCTAGTACAGGACTCCGTTTTGCCAAATCAGGCGGCACCGCGTCAGGAAGGTCCGACGAGATCGCCACGAATTCGCGACGAGATCCCGACGAAGAAATTACGAAGGCCCATTTCCCTTGAACAACAACAACTTGGAGAATGCGGGGAACAGTGCAGGCGGGCGTTCGGGCAACCGCATCACGCCGATGTCAGCGCCATCGCTGACCGCCATCGCCACGAACAGGTCCTTTCCGTCGGCGCTGGCACTGAGCCCGTTGCCGGCGCTGAGCCGTTCTGCGTCCAGGCAACGTTCCGGCTCCTCGCGGCCGGGCTGGATGCGCACGAAGGTAGTGCCACACGTGGTCGAGGTACCGAGGTAGCCGATGCCGCTGTTGCCGGTCACGGTCCAGGCCCGGTATCGCCAGCGGCTGGGCCGGTCATCGCTGATCTGCTGCACGCTGGCCGGGGACAACGCGGCATCCGCCGACCACAGGCCACCGGCGGCCAAGCGGGTGAACAACACGCGGCCACTGCTCCGGTCAAAGCGCGCCTGCGACACCCCATCGATGCTGGCCAATCGGCGCCAGGGCTGGACGCTGCGATCGAACAGGCTCAACCGCGTGCGCTGGTCGGCATCGCGCTCGACCACAAACAGCTGCTGCGGCGAGGCGCCATACAGTGCCTGCAACGGCTGTTCGGCCGGAACCGGCAAGGGTTGCAGGCGTTCATCGCGTGGCGCGATTTCATAGAGCACCGTGCGCCCATGCGCATCGCGGCCAACCACGAGCAACTGCCGGCTGTCGGCCGACCAGTCAGGCGCCTGCCGCGCTTCCGGCCGCAGCCCTTCGATGGGACGCAGCGAATCCGGTCGCTGCATGTCCGCCCACCACAGGGCGAAGCTGCCGGAACGATCGGAGGTGAAGACCAGCTGGCGGCCATCAGGCGCTGCCATCGGCTGCCCATCGCGGCCACTGGAGGCGAACAGTCGCTCGGGCGAGCCGCTGCCCTGCATCGGCACCTTGAACACGCCGAACTGCGCGCGCCGGTGGACGAACGCCAGCATGCCACCGCGTCGCGACACCGCTGGCCACTGCGCATCATCCAGGCCGGCATCGCGCAACGTGTGCCGCTCGACGTCCAGGTAATAGAGCCGCGCCTCGCTATCGACACGGCGACCGAAGACGATGGTGCGGCCATCGTCCAGCCAGGCCCAGCCGCGCAGCTCTGCCGCTTCGTTGGTCAACTGCTCCGGCGTGCCGCCCGCAGCGGGCACCCGCCACAGATCACCCAGCTGCGGGTTGCGCACGAACACCAGCCATTGCCCATCGGGCGAATACCGCGGTGCGTAGTCGAAGTCATCTTCATCGACGCTGTAGGCCAGCGCGCGCCACTGGCCACTGGCCAGGTCCAGCACACGGATGCCACGGTGCGCGTAGCGACCGACCATGCTGCCGAACACCAGGCCACGCCCATCTGGCGTCCAGTCGAAACTGAGCAGCTCCGTGCCATCGCAGCGTGTGGCCTGGCGCAGTGCGCCACCTGTGGCGCTGGCGATCAGTACCTGGCAGCCGCCGTCGGCGGAGAACCGCGCGAAGGCGATTTCGCGACCATCCGGCGACCAGTTCGGGAAGCGATCGACGGCACCGGCCGGTGGCGCCAGCAACTGGCGCGCCGGTGCGTTGCCGGAGGTCTGCAGCTTGATCGCGCCACCGCCGTTGCCATCCTCGTTGGCGCCCTCATAGGCCACCAGCGAACCGTCCGGTGACAGCGTGGGATAGGTTTCGAAGCCGCTGGTTGCGGTGATCAACCGATACGGTCGCTGCGGGCTGCCGATCACCCGCGTACCGTTCTCCACGGCAGCCTCCACCGGCGAGCTGCCGGCCGGTGCACGACGCAGCAGCAGCGTGGTCAACACCAGCAGCGTGGCCAGCATCAACACGCCCAGCACCAGCAGCACGCGCCGACGGATATGGCGCCAGCGGCGGCGCGCTGCCTGTTGATGCGCAGGCAACGCAGCAGTGGTCACCGGCTGCGCGGCCATGCCTTCGTCGTCGGGGACGCCTGCGGCCACGGGCTCGGCATCGTCCAGGACCTGCACCGGGACCAGAAGCCGATAGCCTGTCTTGGCGATGGTTTCGATGTAGGCCTGGCCGTTGTCGTCGTCGTTGCTGAACGCCTTGCGCAGCTGGGTGACGGCCTGGGTCAGCACATCGTTGGTCGGCAGCGTGTCCGGCCATACCTCGGCGAACAACTCGTCGCGGGTGACAACGCGACCCGGCTGCCGCAGCAGCACGCGCAGCACGCCCAGCGCCTTCGGCGTCAGCCGGCGCGGGCGACGCGCGCCGACGACCTCGACTTCGCGCGAGGACAGAGTGACGGTGCACTCTCCTATCCGGATCCGATCGGATACCGGGAACTGGATTTCGCTGCTGTTCATTTTCTGCTACACAGTAGAGACAGGTCCCGGGCAGTGTTTGCCTTCGATACCGCCCCGTCCTGGGAACAGCGAAAAGCCAGACTCCGCACAAAGCATCGGCGCATACCGCAAAAACAATCGAGCGCGCGAATACTAGCCTATGCAAGTTACCTCGCCTATCGCGTGGTCGACATCAGGCTCTCTCTCGCCGACGAATTCACATAATTTGCGACATCATTCGCGCCCTTTCGGGCGCGAAATTTTTATCTGGCGTTCATTTTCACATGCGCCGCAACATGGTCAATCCGACCAGCCGCGAAACCACCAAAGCCACGTACATCACGCCGGAAAACTGCTCCAGCATGACCAGTGCGCGTGCCTGTGGATGCAACGGCACGACGTCACTCAAGCCGACGCCAGACAGCAAGCTGAAGCTGAGATAAAGCAGCTCCATCCAACTGCGCTGCGAGCCTCCGCCGGTGCCCTGGAAGCTGCCCGGGTACCACTGCTGGCATACCGCGAATGCGAACGCAAATGCCCATGCAAGCAAGGTGAATGTCGCGCCTGCGGCGAACAGTTCGTCGCGGGTGACCTTGTGGTCCTGGAGCATGTAGGCAATCAGGGCGCCGGCCGTATAGAAGTACAGCAGGCTCTCCAGCAACTGTGCGGTGGTCAGCAGTGCGCTGCGGTCGAGCAATGCGCCAGCCAGCGAGAACACCACCGACGGGATGGCCAGCAGCAGTGCCAGCCAGGTGCCCAGTGGGCTGCGCTGGACCACCCACAGCGCCAGGCCCAGTACCGCCATGCCGAACATGCCCAGCGCCGCGCGGCCGGCAGCGGTGTCATCCAGCGCGGGGTACAGCAGCACCGCGATCAACTGGGCACCCAGCAGCCAGGCCGAAGGATGACGGCGGGCAATGGCCAGCCAACGGGTGGTCATGGCAACGGGCATGGTGTCCTTCCCCCAGGGTGATGCGCGGAGCATAGCGGGGAGCGGCGTGATGAGCGGTGGTGCCGGCCGCTGGCCAGCACTCCTCCCGGCCCCTGCACAACCGGCCGCCGGCCAGCGGCCGGCACC
>NZ_JBHHMJ010000083.1:0-7906 GCF_042136455.1 Stenotrophomonas sp. 3diitr2024 | reverse complement strand
CGCGGCGCACGCCGCGAACCCGCAACAGGATCGTCCGGTCAGAACTCAGGCGCCGGCCATCCACTTCAGGATCAGGCCGGTGACATAAGCCAACCCGGTACCGGTGGCATAGCCCACCGTACCCAGCAGCACCCCCACCGGCGCCAGCGTCGGATGGAAGGCCGCGGCTACCACGGGTGCCGAGGCGGCCGCCCCGATGTTGCCCTGCGAACCTATCGCGAAGAAGAACAGCGGCGCGCGCAGCAGCTTGGCCACCACCCACAGCACCAGCACATGCGTGGCCATCCAGATCGCGCCGAGCAGGAACAGCCACGGCCGATCCAGCAGCGACAGCAGGTTCATCTGCATGCCGATGCAGGCGATCAGGAAGTACAGGAACACCGTGCCCAACCGCGAAGCGCCTGCGGCTTCCAGCCGGCGCGCACGGGTGAAGCTCAGGCCCAGGCCCATCGCCGTGGACAGCAGGATCACCCACACGAACTGGCTGTCCAGGCTGAACTGGCTGGCCCAGCTGACGTTGGCCTTGAACCAGCCCGACAGCGGTGCGGCGATGGCGTGGGCCAGGCCGACGCCACCCAGTGCCACGCCGACGATCACCATCAGGTCGGTCATGCTGGGAATGCGCGCGTTCTGTGCCTCGTAGGCGCTGATGCGTGCCTTCATCTCGTCGATGGCGCGCGTATCGGCCCCGTTGCGGGTGTCGATCTGCTGCGCGCGGTTGGCCAGGAACAGCAGGATCGCCATCCACAGGCTGGCGCAGGCCACGTCGACCACGGCGAACTGGCCGAAGGTGGTGGCGTCGGTGCCGAACACCTCACGCATGGCGACCATGTTGGCACCGCCACCGATCCAGCTGCCGGCCAGTGCGGCCATGCCGGCCCAGGTATCACCGGCCACCGTTTCCGGATGGATCAGCTTCATCAGCTGGAAGGAGACGATCGCACCGAGCATGATGCCAGCGGTACCGGCACAGAACACAAGCAACAGCTTCGGCCCCAGCTTGATCACGCCCTTGAGGTCGATCGACAGCGTCAGCAGGACCAGCGCGGCCGGCAGCAGCACGTCACGCGCGACCGGGTTGTACAGCGAGGTGTTGTGGCCATCGATGACACCGGCGGTGTTGTAGATGGCGGGGATGAAATAGCACAGCAGCAGTGCCGGCACCCAGGCGAAGATCTTCTTCAACAGCGGGGTCGGACCACTGGCGGCCCAGAAGATCAGGGCCAGGGTGGCGGCAATCAGGCCCAGTCCAACGATATCGTTGCTGATCAGGGCAGTAGCGGGTTCGGTCGGCATGGGATCCTCTGTCGATCGAAAGAGCGGGAAAAAAAAGCGCCGCATGAAGCGGCGCAGGTCGAGATTAACACTGTCTTCACGCCGGGTCATGCCGCAGCGCGGAGCAGGTCGGCCGTCCGATCAGGCGGGGCGCGAAGCGCCGAAGTCCAGGGTGACACGCGTCCCGCGCGGTTGGCAGGGCTGCAACTGCAGCGTCCAGCCCAGGTGCTCGCACAGCCGCGCGATCAGGTCCAGGCCGATGCCACTGCCTCGATCGGCACGCTCACCGCGGGCCATGCGCGCGTGGATCGCCGCGATCTCCTCCGGGCTCATCCCATGCCCGGGGTCCTGCAGCGTCAGTACCGCCGACGAACTCAGCTGCAGCTCGATATGGCCGCGGCCGCTGTTTTCGATGGCATTGCGCAGCAGGTTGCCGATCGCCGCCTGCACCACCGCCAGCGGCGCGACGATATCCACCGGCGCGGCCTGGATACCGATGCTCAGGTCCTTGTCGCCGAGCAGGTGTCGATGGTCGTCGACGATCTCCGGCAGCAGCTGGTCCAGTGCGATGCGCTCGGCACGCGCGGCCAGGCGCGCAGGATCACGCGCCAGCACCAGCAGCAGCTCGATCAGCTGCTCCACGCTCTGTGCCGTGCGCAGGACCCGCTGCATCTGCTGGCGGGCACGTTCGGGCAAGCCCGGTTGCTCCAGCGCCAGCTCGGCTGCACCGGTCATCACTGCGATCGGCGTGCGCAGTTCGTGGCTGGCGGTACTGATGAAGACCCGCTCACGCTCGACGAACTGCTCGTTGCGGTCCAGGTAGTCGTTCAGCGCATCGGCGATGGTGTGCAGCTCGGAACTGCCGCGCGGGTCGACCTCGATGCGCTGGCCCTGAACGCCCGGCCGCAATGCGCCGATGTGCTGGGCCAGCAGGCTCAACGGGCGCACCATGCGTTCCATACCGAAGGACGCCATCAGCACGGTGACGAAGATCATGATCACCCCGGCCAGCATCACCCAGCGCGTGGCGAACTGCTCCAGATCATGGAAGTCGGAGATGTCCAGCGCCAGCGCGACACGTCCCATCGACCGGGTCTCGCGCACCATCACCGCCGTCTCCCGGCCTTTGATCATCACGCCGTCGTGAAGGCCCGGATGCAGCGTACGCAGGCTGTCAGGCAGGTTGACTGCATCGAAGCGGTACAGGC
This sequence comes from Stenotrophomonas sp. 3diitr2024, assembly GCF_042136455.1. NCBI lineage: Bacteria > Pseudomonadati > Pseudomonadota > Gammaproteobacteria > Lysobacterales > Lysobacteraceae > Stenotrophomonas > Stenotrophomonas sp. 3diitr2024. Next base: position 5,423 of record NZ_JBHHMJ010000083.1, on the reverse strand, counting down.
TGAGCGTGTCCGAATCCTGCCAGCGATAGTGCGGCTCATGCTCGACGTGCTCGACGATGCTGTCCAGTTCGGAATTGAGCAGCGCGCGCCAGGCGGCATGTTCGGCGTGTTCGTGCACGTAGTTGCCGACGCTGAACACGGCGATCGACAGCAGGGCCAGGTAGCCCAGCAACCACCACACCACGCGCCGGTACAGCGGGCCCGGCCTACGCGCCTTCATCATCATCCTTGCCTGCACCGGCGGCCGCGGTCACCGCAAGACGGTAACCAACCCGCGGCAGGGTGTGGATCAGCTTGTCGGCAAACGGACCGTCGACGCTGCGGCGCAGCTCGTAGACATGCGAGCGCAGCAGGTCACCATCCGGTGGCTCATCGCCCCACAGGGCGAACTCCAGCTGTTGGCGGGTGACCGCACCGGGGCTGGCACGCATCAGCACCTCCAGCAGCTTGCGGCAGGCCGGGTACAGGTGGAGTACCTGCCCCCCCCGCTGGGCTTCGAGGGTCGCCAGGTCCAGCACCAGGTCGCCCACCTGCAGGCGCTTGCGCGGGTTTCGGCCCTGCGCACGCAGCAGCAGCGCCTCCAGCCGAACTTCCAGCTCGGGCAGGGCGAACGGCTTGGTCAGGTAGTCGTCGGCACCTGCGCGGAATCCGGTGATCTTGTCCGGCAGCTCGTCGCGCGCGGTCAGCATGATCACCGGCACCTCCGAAGCGTGCTCGGCGCGCAGGCGACGCAGCACCTCCGGCCCCTCCATGCGTGGCAGCATCCAGTCCAGGATCACCGCGTCGTAGGGGTGGCTGCCGGCCAGGTGCAGGCCGGTGATGCCGTCCGGGGCCACGTCGAGCACATGCCCGCGCGACTCGAAGTAGTCGAACAGGTTGGCCACCAGCTGGCGGTTGTCCTCGATCACCAACAGACGCATGCACGAAACATCCACGGAAGTTCGTACCATGGTAGCGCTGCGCATGTCGGAATGCGGTCGCCCCGGCCTCCTCTGACGCTTTTCCAACCCCCGCCACCTCAGAATGGCCGTTTTGCTCCCGGAGCCTGCCGTGCCCGTAGCCCTGCCCCGCCGTTGGCGCCTGCCCCTGTTGTGGCTGTTGATCGTTGCTGCGCTGGCAGCGGGGATCGGCCTTCGGCAGCCGCAGCCACCGGACGAGCCGCGCTTCGTGCTGGCGGCCCGCACCATGGTCGAAAGCGGGCAATGGCTGCTGCCGCACCGGGGCGTGGAGCTGTATGCGGAGAAGCCGCCGGTCTTCATGTGGCTGCAGGCGGCGGCCTACGAGATCGTCGGCAGCTGGCAGTGGTCGTTCCTGCTGCCGTCGCTGCTGGGCGCCCTGCTCAGCCTGTGGTTGGTGTCGGATCTGGCACGCCGACTGTGGTCACCGCGGCATTCCCTGTACGCCCTGGCGGCGCTGTTCTGCACCCTGCAGTTTGGCCTGATGGCCAAGCGCGCGCAGATCGACATGGTGCTGGTCGGCATGACCACGGTGGCCCTGTGGGGCTTGATGCGCCACCTGTGCGAACGCCGCAACCTGGCTGCCTTGTGGCTGGCGGGGTTCGCCGCTGGCCTCGGCACGGTGACCAAAGGCGTGGGTTTCCTGCCGCTGCTGATGGTCCTGCCGTGGTTCGGCTGGTGGCTGTACCAGCGTCGCCGCGGTCGCAGCGTGGACGGCCCCCACCCGGCAACGCTGCTGTGGCTGATCCCGGCCTTCCTGCTGGGCGTGTCGGTGTGGCTTGCCCCGCTGGGCTGGGCGCTGCTGCACACGCCCAGCGCCGAACTGCAGGCCTACGCGCATGAACTGTTATTCAAGCAGACCGGTACCCGCTATGCCAACGCCTGGCACCATCGCCAACCGGCCTGGTACTACCTGCAGGTGATCCTGACCCTATGGCTGCCGGGCAGCCTGCTGCTGCCGCTGCTGTTCAAGCCGTGGTGGCGCCGCATCCGCCGGGGCGACCGCCGGCAGTGGCTGCTGCTGGGCTGGGCGCTGCTGGTGCTGGTGTTCTTCAGCGCCAGCCCGGGCAAGCGCGAGGTCTATGTGCTGCCGATGCTGCCTGCGATGGCACTGGCGGTTGCGCCGTTGTTGCCCGGCTTGCTGCGCCGGCTGTGCGTGCGCCGCTATCTGTTCGGCTACAGCGTGGTGCTGATGCTGGCCACCGGCGTGCTCGGCGTGATGCTGATGACCGAGCACCCCTGGGCCCTTGCGCAGCTTGAGCGCCGGGCAATGCCCGATACGCTGCTGCCGGTGCTCGGCGATGGCCTGCTGACCTTCGCCATCGCCCTGGCCACGCTGATCGTCTGGTTGCGGGTGCGCCGCGCCACGACACTGGTGCTGTTGACCCACGGCATGCTGTGGATGCTCTACGGCCTGGTGCTGATTCCGGCACTGGATCCCTACGCATCGGCATCGGCGCTGATGCGCCGCGTCGGCGCACGGATCGGTCCGGACGCCGAACTGGCGCTGGTCGCCTGGCGCGAGCAGAACCTGCTGCAGGCTGACCGCCCGGTACGCGAGTTCGGCTTCAAGCGGCCCTGGGCCGAGCAATGGCACGATGCCGGCCCGTGGGTGGCCGAGGCGCCGGACAAGCGCTGGCTGCTGGTGCTGGACGAGGCAATGAGCCCCTGCGTGGATCCGGCCAAGGTGATCGACATCGGCATGGCCAACAGGAATCGTTGGCAACTGCTTCCCGGTACGGCCTGGGACCCGCAATGCCACGCCGAACGGGCCGGCTCGACCGCCGAAGAAGACTGAACGTTGACTCGTGCCGGGCAAGCATTAACCCGGCGCGAACGAGCGTCCGACCCTTCTCCGACATGCAGGTGACGAGCATGACTGCGGATTCCCGAACCCGCCTTCCCTCAGCATGCCCGTTCGTCCCCTTGATTCGATCGCGCCGCCTGCGACATCGCCACTGGCGTCAAGATTCGCCGTAACTCACTTTTGGCTGCCTGTCGCAATCGGTCTGCCCGTGTTTGCGCTGCTGATGGGGTTCGGCGGCGACCAGTGGGTGGCCGACCACCTGTTCCGTCTTGAGGGCGGCCATTGGGCATTGCAGGACGCCTGGATCACCCGCAGCGTCGTGCACAAGGCCGGTAAATGGTTGAGCACTGCGGCGGCGCTGGTCGTGCTCCTGCTGTGCTTCCATCACTGGCGTAAAGGACGCGATCACACCCTGCGGTGGGCGCTGCTTTATGTCGTACTTGCCCTGGCGCTGGGCACCGGCGTGATCTCCCTGCTGAAGTCGCTGGTGCCGATGGAATGCCCGTGGGATCTGCTCCGCTACGGTGGCCACCAGCCTTTCATCGGGCTTTTCACGGCGCGCCCCGCAGGCATGGCCGCGCAGGCCTGCTTCCCGGCGGGCCACGCCAGCGCGGGTTATGCATGGTTGTCCCTTTACTTTTTTGCCCTGCTGTGGCGCCCTTCATGGCGCTGGGCCGGGTTGTGGATCGGTCTTGGCACCGGTCTGGTGTTCGGCATCAGCCAGCAGCTGCGCGGCGCGCACTTCCTCTCGCATGACGTCGCCACCGCATTGATCTGCTGGCTGCTTTCGCTCGGCCTGTATCTGATCGTCAAACGCGTCCTGACACGCCGTCAGCGGGACCGTCCCAACCGCCAGGAGGCAAACGCATGAGTGCATCGGTCCAATGGCCCGCCCGCCTCCCCGCCCTTGCGGGTCTGCGCCACTGGCGGCCGCAGCTGTCCACCGAAGCGCTGATCGCGCTGACCAGCCTGTTCTTCGCGGTAGCCGGGAATGGCCTGTTCTGGCACAGCGCGATGGCCAGCCATCCAGGCAGCCTGCGCTACGCGCTTTCGCTGCTGCTGTTGCTGCTGGGCGCTCACGGCGTGCTGCTGGGCATCCTGGTCTGGCGCTGGAACGCCAAGGTGGTGATCAGCCTGTTGCTGCTGGTGACCGCATTCGCCGCGCACTACATGAGCCGCTACCACATCTACCTGGATGCGGACATGCTGCGCAACGTGCTGGCGACCGACCCCAAGGAAAGCCGCGAGCTGATGACCGTGTCGCTGCTGTGGCCGGTACTGTTGCTGGCGGTGTTGCCGATGGCGGTGTTGTGGCGCGTGCAGCTGCGTCGCCGCAGCTGGGGCCGCAGCCTGCTGTGGCGACTGGGGTTCCTGGCGGTGGCCGCGGTGACCGCCGTCGGCGGCGCGTTGATCTCGTTCCAGGATGTTTCGGCACTGATGCGCAACCAGCGCGAAGTGCGTTACCTCGCCACCCCGGCCAACGTGCTGCTGGGCATGCCGCGTGCGCTGCGTGGCGACAACCCGGTGCAGCGCGCACCGAAGCTGCCGATCGGCACCGACGCCAAGGCCACGCCACGCGCCCCGGCCAGCAAGCCGCGCCTGCTGGTGATCGTCATGGGCGAGACCGTCCGTGCGCAGAACTGGGGCCTCAACGGTGGCCGCAACACCACTCCGGAACTGGCCCAGGCCAGCGTGATCAATTTCCCGGACATGCACTCATGCGGCACCAGCACGGAGGTCTCGCTGCCGTGCCTGTTCTCGCCGTGGGGCCGCCACGACTACGACGAGAAGAAGATCCGTGCGCACCAGTCGCTGCTGCACGTACTGAATCGCGCCGGCATCGCGCCGCTGTGGCGTGACAACCAGTCCGGCTGCAAGGGCGTGTGCGAGGGCCTGGACTTCCAGTCATTGTCCGACGCCACTACACCCGGCCTGTGCGCGGATGGTCGCTGCATGGACGAGATCCTGCTGCAGGACCTGGCCACCCAGGTGCGGGCCAAGCCCGGCGACCGGGTGGTGGTGCTGCACCAGCTGGGCAACCACGGCCCGGCCTACTTCGAGCGCTACCCGCCCGCCTTTGCCCGCTTCAAGCCAACCTGCGACACCCGTGACATCGGCCGTTGCTCGCGCGACGAGATCACCAACAGCTATGACAACGCGGTGTTGTACACCGATCATTTCCTGAGCAAGACCATTGGTACCCTGCAGGGCATGCAGGATTACGACACGGCGATGATCTACCTGTCCGACCATGGTGAATCGCTGGGCGAGAAGGGCCTGTTCCTGCATGGCGTGCCGTATGCGATCGCACCGGCCGAGCAGACCCGCGTACCGATGACGATGTGGTTCTCGCCGGGCTTCGCCAGCAGCCGTGGGTTGGATCTGCAGTGCGTGCGCAAGCGTTCGGCGGCGTATACCGACCACGACAACCTGTTCCCGTCGGTGCTGGGCCTGATGCAGGTGAAGACGGCGCTGTACGAGCGCGACCGCGACGTGTTCGCCAACTGCGAAGGTTGAGGGTTGTTCGGCAGGGCTTGCAGCCCTGCACCTGCAGGGGCAACGGCAACGGCCGAAGCAACAGCAGAAGCGGGTTTCCTGAGGGGTGGGGGGGGGGGGGGGGGGGGGGGGGGGGGGGGGGGGGGGGGGGGGGGGGGGGGGGG
>NZ_JBHHMJ010000044.1:0-495 GCF_042136455.1 Stenotrophomonas sp. 3diitr2024 | reverse complement strand
TTGCCGGCCCTGATGAGGACACTCCCGTGGCGTTGGACGCAGCAAGCAAACCCATCCTGTTCCTGCTCGACCGCGAGTTCGAGGATGGCCAGATTCCCGGCCAGCGCTTCTTCTGCCGTTTCATGGATTGTATGACCCTCTTGCCATAAAAATTCAGTCGTACGAAGGAACGGCCTAGTTGTCTTCTCCCAACGAACTACTGAACACCACTGATTATATAACTTTGGCAAATCATTATAGGATTGCACAATTTTTGAAAAGTGCTCACAGAATAAAGTTTCAGATGTAGGACGTACACAAAGTCTTTCCGCTAACTTTTCATCTCCACCATGCGTAACCCATGCTACTTCAGGAGCAAATCCTTCAACATGATCCTTCTCTTTTTGCAATAAACTCTCTGGGATAAACATTGGCATATATACATTTTCATGGCCAGTTTCTTTTAACTTCTCATCCATCACCTTCTGCATATTCTCCCATAAGGCATAACCATAC
>NZ_JBHHMJ010000024.1:0-16168 GCF_042136455.1 Stenotrophomonas sp. 3diitr2024 | reverse complement strand
CGCGGCATGGATGCCGCGGCCAAGCCCCCAGGGACGGGTTCACGGCGTCCCCCGCAATTCCACCCATCCCGGCCAACCTCATGATCGTGCAGCCCCCACCCACCACGAGGGGCGCAGCCGTTGGCCGAAACCCTCACCCCGCCCGCAATGCCGCCGCGGCCGCCCAGCGTGCCGCCACCCGCGGCGCGGTGATGCACACCGCCTGGTCGGTCACCGTCGTCACCGCGCGCTCCAGCAGCTGGATATCGGCCTCGTGCTGGCGTGCCACATGCGGGTCCTCGAAGAAGATCGCGCGCTGGCAGCGCCCCTCCAGCACACGGTCGGCAATCTGCGCATCGCCGCCCATCGGGCCACTCTGGTAGCGCGTCACCCACGGCGTATCGCTGGGCCAGCCGCGGCTCCAGGCCAGTTCGTTCAAGCGCTGGCCGGTGGTGCCGGTCGCCACGCGCTCGCCGAACCGTGCCAGCACATCGAAGTGCTCGTCGGCGAAGGCCAGCATCGCCGGCTTCATCGCGTCGTGCGCGATCAGCGCCAGCGTCTGGTGCTGGAAGGCATGCAGATCGTCGGCACCGGTATCGGCAGCCAGCCCGGCGTGGATGCGTTCCACCTCGATCCAGTCACGCGCAGTGGCCACCGTTGAAATGAACGGCTTGCCGTGGATCACGCACTGCCGCTTGAGCGCGGTTGCCTCCGGAAACACCGAGGAAGGATCGACCGGGTCGATCAGGTAGATCGCACCGTCCAGGGTGCGCTCCGGCCCCATGCCAACCACTTCGGCCACCAGTTTCATCAGGCCGCCCTCGCGCCCGTAGGGGTAGCGGTGCAGGCCGCCGTAGCTGGCCAGGAAGCCCTGCCGTTCGATCGCATCGTGGGTGCGCCCGACCGCGTGCAGCGATACCCCCAGTTCACGCAGCCCGGCCTCGCTGGCACGCAGCCAGCGGAACAGCGCGGCGCGCGCATCGTGGTGATGGAGACGGTTGGCGGCCAGGCCGATACGCATCGAGCGCTCCGTAGGGACGGGTAGAAGCGGCAGTGTATGTCGGCATTCGCCGATAGGGATGTTTTTCGAATTTTTCTCATTGTCGCGGAAGCGCGCCTCGCTAGCGTGGCTGGCAGCGGTACCGCTGCGCGGCCGTGGTTCCTGCCCGCGAAATGAGGATGTCTACCGTGAATGTCGCCGGCCGCCGCGCCGTCGCCGCTGTCATGGCATCGCTGTTGCTGCCCGGCATCGCTGCTGCGTCCGGCTGTGCGAGTCCACTGCAGGTGGCATGGCGTTCCGATCGGCCGCCGCTGTCATACAACGCGCAGGGCGACCTTGCGGGGTTGGCTGCGGATTACCTGCCGCTGCTGGGCCCGCAGGCGGTGCAGCATGCGCGGCCGTTGCCCGCAGCGGTGCTCACCGATGACCCGCTGCCGGCTGGCACCCAGGTGCTGCTGGGCTGGCCGCGCGCACAGCTGCCGACCGGCTGGGTGGCCAGCAGCCCCTACCTGGAAGTGCCACAGGTGATCGTGCGGCGCGAGGGTGCAGCGCCAGTGCTGGGGTTGGAGGGACTGCGTGGCCGCAGCGTGGCCAGCCCGGACCGGCTGCCGCTGGACGCATTGCTGGCCGAACAGGCCCCGGGTGCGCAGCTGCTGGCACCGGCGCCGCTGGACCACGCGCTGTCACTGCTGCGCGCCGGGCTGGTCGATGCCGTGGTGGCCAATCTCGCCGAAGTCGAAGCCGCGCTTCGCGCCGTGCCGGGTGACCCTCTGGTGATCGCAGCACCCGCTGGCTTCGGCGATGCACTGGTGCTGGCCGCTGTACCGGCCTGTGCCGCGGTGGTCGCTGCCTTCGACCGGGAGCTGCAGCGGGAGGGCGATGCGCGTCGGGCATCGGTTCGCAGTGCCTGGCTGCCGGAACTGCCACGTGCGCGTCCCGCCGGTTCGGCACTGCGCTGGCTGGTGCCGGTGTCGCTGATCCTGCTCGCGCTGATACTCCTGCATGCCTTCGGCTACTGGCGCGTGCATCGCGAGAGCGTGCGTCGCCGGGTGCTGGAGCAGCGCTTGCATGAAGTCACCGCGAACCTGCCGGCGGTGGTCTACCAGGCGCGCCGTTCGGCAACCGGCCACTACAGCCTGGCGCAGATCGCCGGCGACGTGCAGGCGCTGTTCGGCGTAGCCGTGGAGACTGAGCGGATCGACCATCTGCAGCTGCTGGCGGCCGTGCATGCCGGTGACCGCAGCCGGGTGATGGCGAGCATCGAAGCGGCCGCGCTCGTGCGCGGTCCGATCGACGTTACCTTCCGCACCCGGTCGGCACAGGGCTGGCGCTGGGTCCGATCACAGGGACGACCGTTGCCGTGCGATGACAGCAGCGTGGAGTGGAGCGGCTACTGGATGGACGTCAGCGAAGCCCAGGCGCGTGCAACGGCGTTGGCCGAGGCGCGCCGCGAGGCCGAGCAGGCGGCGCTGGCCAAGGGCCATTTCCTGGCGACCATGAGCCACGAGATCCGCACGCCGATGAGCACCCTGCTGGGCATGCTGGAGCGGCTGGCCGGCACTGACCTGGATGCGGGCCAGCGGGAGGTGCTGACCACCGTGGGTGAGGCTGCGCAGATGCTGCGGCAGATCCTCGACGATGTGCTGCACAGCCAGCGCCTGCAGCCGGCGCCCCTGCAGCTGCGTCCGACCGATCTGGCGGCGCTGGTGGGCGCGGTGCAGCAGCTGTTGATGCCCGTCGCGGCCAGCCGCGGGCTGCACCTGTGCAGCGAGATCGACCCGACGTTGCAGCCCTGGTCGCTGGCTGACGGGCTGCGCCTGCGGCAGGTCCTGTTCAACCTGGCCGGCAACGCGCTCAAGTTCACCCTGCAGGGAAGCGTGGTGTTGCAGGTCCACGTGCTGCAGCAGCGCGACGGCGGCCAGCGACTGCGCCTGCAGGTGACCGATACGGGCGTGGGCATCAGCGTGGAGCGGCAACAGGCGGTGTTTGCCGCCTACGAGCAGGCCGAGGCGTCGACCACGCGCCGTTTCGGCGGCAGTGGCCTGGGGCTGTCGATCTGCCGCGAGCTGGCGACGTCGATGGGCGGGCGTCTGCACCTGCGCAGCGTGCCCGGCAAGGGCACCACTGTGTGGCTGGAGCTGGACCTGGCGGCCTGTGCGGCCCCCGCTGCGGGACCGGCGATGGCACGGCCCGCGCAACGACCGTTGCCGCCGGCGCGGGTGCTGGTGGCCGAGGATCATCCGACCAACCTGCAGTTGCTGGCACAACGCCTGTGCGAGCTGGGACTGCAGGTGCACGCCTACAGCGACGGCCTGCAGGCATGGGAGGCCTGGCAGGCGCAACCGTTCGACCTGGTCATCACCGACTGCCATATGCCGCACATGGATGGCTTCGCGCTGGCCCGGGCGATCCGTAGCGATACCCGCGCTGCCCATGCTCCGGTGCCGATCATTGCGTTGACCGCCAGCGTGCTGGAACGCACGCGCGAGGCCTGCCGTGAGGCGGGCATCGACCATTTCCTGGCCAAGCCGCTGGAGGCGCACGAACTGCGCGCGCTGCTGCAACTGCTGCTGTTGCCGGACTCAGTGCGCCAGTAGGCGGACGATGCTGGCAGCGGCGTCGCGGCCTTCGGCCACCGCGGTTACCACGAGATCGGCACCACGCACCGCGTCGCCACCGGCGAACAGGCGTGGATGCGCGGTCTGGAACGGCAGGCGGTCCTTGCCACCGGCGAGGATGCGGCCATTGGGCTGGGCTTCCACCCCCAGTTCCGCCAGCCACGCCGGCACGCTCGGCGAGAAGCCGAAGGCGATGATCACCACGTCTGCCTCCAGCAGCGACTCACTGCCTTCGATCGGCACCGCGTTCTGGCGGCCATTGGCATCGGGCTCGCCCAGCCGGGTCTCGACCACGGTCACGCCGATCACCTCGTCGTCGGCGCCGGCTTCGATCGACAGCGGCTGCCGGTTGAACAGGAAGCGCACCCCTTCCTCGCGTGCATTGGCGACTTCGCGCGCGCTGCCGGGCATGTTGGCTTCGTCGCGGCGATAGGCGCAGGTGACCTTGGCCGCGCCCAGCCGCACCGCACTGCGCACGCAGTCCATGCCGGTATCGCCACCGCCCAGAACCACCACGCGCTTGCCGTTGAGGTCGGGCAGGGCGATGGTGTCTTCCCAGCCGGCGATCGGCCGGCCCTTCGGATCATCGCCGCCGACGATGCGGCTGTTCTGCACCAGGAACGGCAGCGCCGGCAGCACGCCCTTCAGGTCCTGGCCGACCAGGCCACCATCGGTATAGCGGTAGGCGCCGGTGCCGATGAACACCGCATCGTGACTGTCCAGCAACTGCTGCACGCTGACATCACGGCCGATCTCCACGCCGAGGCGGAACTGCACGCCCATGCCTTCCAGTACGTCACGGCGGCGATGGATCACATCCTTGTCCAGCTTGAAGCTGGGAATGCCGAACTGCAGCAGGCCACCGATCTGCTCGTAGCGGTCGTAGACCACGGCGGCAATGCCGGCGCGTGCCAGGCGGTCGGCACAGGCCAGCCCGGCCGGGCCGGCACCAATCACCGCCACGCTGTGGCCGGTCGGCTGCACCGCGCCCAGGTCCGGGCGCCACCCACTGGCCAGTGCGGTATCGACGATGTACTTCTCCACCGCACCGATGGTGACCGCGCCGAATTCCTCCAGCGTGCAGCTGCCTTCGCACAGTCGATCCTGCGGGCAGACCCGGCCGCACACTTCCGGCAGCGGGTTGGTGCTGTGGCACAGCGTGGCGGCCTCGTGGATGCGGTTTTCCTGCACCAGCTGCAGCCACTGCGGAATGGCGTTGTGCACCGGGCACTTCCAGCTGCAGTACGGGTTGCCGCAGTCCAGGCAGCGGCCCGCCTGGTACTGGGCGTCTTCCTTGCCGAACTTGCCGTACAGCTCGCCCCAGTCGCCGGACGTGCGCAGTTCCACCGGGATGCGCTGCGGCATGGTGCGGGGCAGGTCGAGGAACTGGAAGGCGTGCTTGCGGCTCATGGCGGACTCTGTGGTGTTTTCCGGATGCCGGCCAGCGGCCGGCACTACGTGATCCTGGGTTGCCGGCCAGCGGCCGGCACTACCGTCAGGCGGCGCGTCGCAGGGTTTCGGTCAGCGACTCGATGCTGGCGGCCTTCGGTTTGACCAGCCAGAACTTGCCGATGTAGTCGCGGAACTCGTCCAGGATCTGCTGTGCCCAGATGCTGCCGGTCAGCTCGCGGTGGCGGCCGATCAGGCGGTGCAGGTGCTGGCGGTAGTTCTCGAAGCCTTCGGCGGAGACGCGATGGATGTCGATCAGCTCGTGGTTGTAGCGGTCGACGAAATCGCGGTCCACGTCCAGCACGTAAGCCAGGCCACCGGTGAAGCCGGCGCCGAAGTTCAGCCCGACCTTGCCCAGCACCAGCACCACGCCGTCGGTCATGTACTCGCAGCAGTGGTCACCGGCACCTTCCACCACTGCCAGCGCGCCCGAATTGCGCACCGCGAAACGCTCGCCGGCGCGGCCCGCGGCGAACAGCTCGCCACCGGTAGCGCCATACAGGCAGGTGTTGCCGATGATGGCGGTGCTGCGTGCCTCGAAGCGGGCGCCACGCGGCGGACGCACCACCAGCCGGCCTCCGGCCATGCCCTTGCCGACGTAGTCGTTGGCTTCGCCTTCCACTTCCAGGTGCAGGCCCCCGACGTTGAAGGCACCGAAGCTCTGCCCGGCGCTGCCGCGGAAGCGCAGTTCAAGCGGTGCTTCGGCCATGCCCTGGTTGCCGTGCGCGCGCGCCACCGCGCCGGCCAGGCGGGTGCCGATGCTGCGGTCGGTGTTGTGGATCAGGAAGCGGTGCTCGCCACCGCGCTTGTGCTCGATGGCTGGGGCCAGCAGCCCATCCATCTGCGTGGCCAGGCTGTCCGGCGATTCGTACAGGCGCTGGGCGGCGCAGTGGCTGCCTTCGTAGCGGGCATCGGCCAGCAGGCGCGACAGGTCCACGCGCACGCCATCGCGGGGCGCGGCCTCGATCTGCCGCAGCAGATCGGTGCGGCCGACGATCTCTTCCAGCGAACGCGCGCCCAGGTACGACAGCCAGCCGCGCACTTCCTCGGCCAGCAGCCGGAAGAAGTTCTCCACGCGTTCGGGCTGGCCGGTGAAGTGGTTCTCGCGCAGGCGCTCGTCCTGGGTGGCCACGCCGGTGGCGCAGTTGTTGAGGTGGCAGATGCGCAGGTACTTGCAGCCCAGCACGATCATCGGCGCGGTGCCGAAGCCGAAGCTGTCCGCCCCCAGCAGCGCGGCCTTCACCACATCCAGGCCGGTCTTCAGGCCGCCATCGGTCTGCAGCAGGGTGCGCCCGCGCAGGTCGTTGGCCAGCAGCGCCTGATGCGCTTCGGCCACGCCCAGTTCCCACGGCACGCCGGCATAGCGGATCGAGCTGACCGGCGACGCACCGGTGCCGCCGTCATGGCCGGAGATGGTGATCAGGTCCGCACCGGCCTTGACCACGCCCGCCGCGATCGTCCCGACGCCGGCATGGCTGACCAGCTTCACCGACACCAGCGCGGTCGGGTTGACCTGCTTGAGGTCGTAGATCAGCTGCGCCAGGTCTTCGATCGAATAGATGTCGTGGTGCGGTGGCGGCGAAATCAGGCCGATGCCCGGACGCGCATAGCGCAGGCGTGCGATCAGCTCGTTGACCTTGTGCCCCGGAAGCTGGCCGCCCTCGCCGGGCTTGGCGCCCTGCGCGACCTTGATCTGCAGCACTTCGGCATTGACCAGGTATTCGGCGGTGACGCCGAAGCGGCCCGAGGCCACCTGCTTGATCTTGCTGCGCTTGGCGGTGCCATAGCGTGCGGGATCTTCTCCGCCTTCGCCGGAATTGCTGCGGCCACCCAGGCGGTTCATCGCAATCGCCAGCGCCTCGTGCGCTTCCGGCGACAGCGCACCCAGGCTGATCGCTGCGGTATCGAAGCGCGGGAACAGTTCGCTGGCCGGGGCGACCTCGTCCAGCGGCACCGGCATTGCGGCCGGCACCAGCTCCAGCAGGTCGCGCAGCGCCGACGGCGGACGCGCATGCACCGCATCGCAGTACTGCTGCCACGCACGCGGATCGCCGCTGCGCGCCGCGCGCTGCAGGGTGGTGACCACGTCCGGGTTGTACATGTGGTACTCGCCGCCGTGCACGTACTTCAGCAGGCCGCCCACGTCCACGTCCTGCTGCGCGTCCCACGCCTGCGCGCACAGCTCGCGCGCGTCGGCATCCAGGCGTGCGAAGCCGGCGCCGCCGATGCGCGAGGCGGTGTCCGGGAAGCACATGTCCACAACCTCGCGTTCCAGGCCGATGATCTCGAACAGCTGCGCGCCGCGATAGCTTGCCACCGTACAGATGCCCATCTTCGAGATGATTTTCGACAGGCCCTTGTAGATGCCCTTGCGGTAGCGGCGGCCGATCTGCGACTGCTCGCCGCCCTTGCTGAGCTTGAGGATGCCGCGTCGGCCCAGGTCGAACAGGGTCTGGTAGGCCAGGTACGGATACACCGCGGTGGCACCGAAGCCGAGCAGGCAGGCCATGTGGTGCGGGTCGCGCGCGGTGCCGGTTTCGACGATCAGATTGACGTCGCAGCGCAGCCCCAGCCGCGAGAGGTGGTGGTGGATGGCGCTGGTGGCGAGCAGGGCATGCACCATCGGCCGACCGGCCACCGGATAGCGGTCGGACAGCAGCAGCATCACCATGCCCTGGCGCGCGGCCTGCTCGGCCTCGCTACAGATGCGCTCGATGCCGGCACGCAGGCCCTCGTCTTCGCTGTAGGACAGATCAAGCAGGCGGTTGGCCTGCACGTACTGGTCCATCTTCAGCAGCTGGCGCAGCTTGCGCTGGCTCAGCACCGGCGAGTTGAGGATGACGTGGTTCACCGTCTCCGGGCCGGCATGGAAGATGTTGGTCTCCTTGCCGAGTTGGGTGGACAGGGACATCGCGCAGTCTTCGCGCAGCGGATCGATCGGCGGGTTGGTGACCTGCGCAAAGGCCTGGCGGAAATAGTCGTACAGCGGACGGCTGCGCTGGCTCAGCACCGCCATCGGTGTGTCGTCGCCCATCGAGCCGGTGGCTTCCTGCTCGGTCTCGGCCAGTGGCCGCAGCACCTGTTCCACTTCCTCGCTGCTGAGCTGGTAGAGCTTGTGATAGCTGCGCAGGGTGGCTTCGTCGAACGGCTCTTCCACCAGCGACGGGTCGATCAGTTCGGTCTGCAGGTAGGTCACGCCCTGCTGCAGCCACTGCTTGTACGGCGCGCGACCGCGGTTGATGCGGTCCACCGCGTCCGAATCGAGCAGGTCGCCGCGCTTGAGGTCGATGGCCACCATTTCGCCGGGGCCGAGCTTGCCCTTGCGCACCACGCGCTCGGTCGGCACTTCCCACACGCCGGCTTCGGAGGCGACCAGGAAGTGGCGGTCGGCGGTGAGCATCCAGCGCGCCGGGCGCAGGCCGTTGCGGTCCAATGTACACACCGCATAGCGGCTGTCGCAGGCGACGATGCCGGCCGGGCCGTCCCACGGCTCGCTGTTGAGGCCGTGGAATTCGTAGAAGGCGGCCAGGTCGGGGTCCTTGAACTCCAGCGACTGGGTGGCCGGCGGCACCAGAATGCGCAGCGCCTGGATCAGCTCCATGCCACCGGCAACCATCAGCTCCAGCATGTTGTCCAGGCTCTGCGAATCCGAACCGTGCATGGAGATCACCGGATCGAATTCGGCGATGTCGAAGCGCGGCGTCTTCCACACCTTGCTGCGCGCCTGCGCCCAGCGACGGTTGCCTTCGATGGTGTTGATCTCGCCGTTGTGGGCGAGCATCCGGAACGGGTGCGCCAGCGGCCAGCGCGGCAGCGTGTTGGTGGAGAAGCGCTGGTGGAACACGATCGCGCTGGAGGCCAGTTCGCGGCGTTGCAGGTCGGGGAAGAAGCGGCTGAGCTTGTCCGGCAGCACCATGCCCTTGTAGCTGATCGCATCCGGGGTGAGGGTGGTGACGTAGAAGTCGGCATGGTCGCGCAGCTGCTGTTCGCTGCGGCGACGGGCCAGGAACAGCGCCAGCGCGAAGCCGGCATCATCCTGGCCGACGCCGGCATCGACGAACACCTGCTCGATGCGTGGCAGGGTGTCGCGCGCCAGCTGGCCGCAGACGCTGTCGTCGGTGGGTACCTCGCGCCAGCCGGCGACCTTGCAGCCGACCGCTTCGAGCTGCGCCTGCAGCTGCGTGCGGCAGGCGTGTGCAGCCTCGGCATCGTGCGGCAGGAACACCAGGCCGGCAGCGAAGCGTGCGGCGACGGCGATGCCGGCTTCACTGGCCAGCAGTTTCAGGAACGCATCGGGGCGGCGCAGCAGCAGGCCGCAGCCATCGCCGGTCAGGCCATCAGCGGCGACGCCGCCACGGTGGGTCATGCGCGAAAGCGCGGCGATGGCGGTATCAACCAACAGGCGCGAAGGTTGATCGTCGAGCTGGGCGACCATGCCAAATCCACAGGCATCGCGCTCGGAGCGCGGGTCGTAAAGCCCTTGGCGGTTGCGGGGGGCCATCTCTACCTCGATGCGTATAGGGTTGGCGGCGACACTCGTCCCCGCTCATTCCCTGGAGCGCATCGTGAGGCCACCGGATGCCTCGACTAGATCACAGGTTGCTGCAGCGCCGCAATACACGGTTGCAGGTGCAACAGAACGCGCCGGCATCCCGTGCCGGCGCGCGGACGGGCTCAGCCGCAGCGCACGCCGCTGACCAGGCCCTTGTCGTCCACTTCGATGTTCAGGCGGTCGCCGAGGAACTCCATGGTGGCGACGTCATTGGGCTTCATGACGCGCAGCTGGTGGGCACCGGCATCTTCCTGCGCCTGCTTGCCCAGCGCGTCGGCGTAGGCCTGGCCGACCAGGCTCTGCACCTGGCTGGCATCGCAGGTGCCGACCGGCGGTGCCTCGGTGGCCTTGCCGGTTTCGTCGGCCGGCGCCTTGGCGGCTTCGGCCGCCTGCTGGGCATGGGCAGTGGCCGAATCCTGTTCATCCAGCGCCGGAGCCTGGCAGGCGGTCAGGGCCAGCACGGCAGGCAGCAGCAGGGCGGAGAGCGAACGGGCGCGAATCGGGAACGACATCATGACTCCGGAAGGGATTGTGAAAGCCCGAGCATAGCGGCGAACCGACCCTCACGTGTTTGTCTTCTGTTATCGACAGGTTCGCGGCATCGCGACAGCGACACTGCGGTCATGCCAACCTCCTCTACCCCCGAACGACAGGCCGCGCGCGCGGCCGGCCTGCGCTATGTCGATGACACCCAGCCAGGCATCAGCCGGCGTCGCGCCGGCAAGGGCTTCAGTTACCGCGATGCCGATGGCCACGCGGTTCGCGATGCCGCCACCCTGCAGCGCATCCGTGCGCTGGCGATTCCACCTGCGTATACCGCCGTGTGGATCTGCGCCCACGCCAATGGCCACCTGCAGGCCACCGGCCGCGATGCGCGTGGACGCAAGCAGTATCGCTACCATGCCGATTGGGCGAAGGAGCGCGATGCCGGAAAGTTCGACCGCATCATCGCCTTTGGCGAGGCGTTGCCCACGCTGCGGCGGCGGCTGTCGCGCGATCTGAAGCAGCCCGGCTTCCCGCGCGACAAGGTGCTTGCGGTGGTGGTGGCCCTGCTGGCCGACACCCTGGTGCGGGTGGGCAACGAAAGCTATGCACAGGAAAACAAATCCTACGGGCTGACAACGCTGCGCAACCGCCACCTGGACCTGCTGCGCGGTGGCCGCGTGCGCATGCGCTTCCGGGGCAAATCCGGGCAGTTGCACGAGGTGGTGGTGGGCGATCGGCGGCTGGGCACGCTGGTGCGCGGCATCCAGCAGCTGCCCGGACAGGCGCTGTTCCAGTACCGCGACGACGAAGGCGCGCTGCAGCCGGTGGATTCCGGCGCGGTGAACGACTACCTGCGCGAGGTGATGGGCGAAGACTTCACCGCCAAGGACTTCCGCACCTGGGGCGGCACGCTGGCGGCGGTACAGGCATTGGCCGCCACCGAACTGCCGGAACCGGCCAGCCAGCGCGCGCTGGCCAAGGCGCAGCGTGAAGTGGTCTGCCAAGTGGCGGCACGGCTGGGCAACACGCCGGCCGTGTGCCGCAAGGCCTACATCGACCCGTGCGTGTTTGCCGGCTGGGAGCGCGGTGAGCTGGCCTCGCTGGCCGGCCTGCGAGGCCCGCGGCAGTGGGAGCAGGCCACGCTGAAAGTGCTGCGCCGGGCGCGGCGGCTCAGTCGCAGTCGTCAGCCGCAGTAGATCGCAACGATGTTGTTGGTCCGGCCCTTCTCGATGGTCAGGCGGTCGCCGCCTTCGCTGGCCGGCGGCACCCTCGGGCCGTCGTGGCGCAGGACCCGCACGTGCAGGCTGTCGCTGTCCACGCGTGCGCGGGCCACAGTGGCGTCCGAGGCGGCCAGGCCCACCGCGCCGCGCACCCTGTCGCTATGGCACTGGCCGGAAATCACACCGTCGATCGGCTGCACCTGGGCCATCGGTGTGCTGCTGCAGGCGGCAAGGGCAAAGCAGGCGGCGGCGGTGGCGATGGCATGTTTCATGGAGGCACTCCTGGTGTGATTGCGTGCAGGGTGCGACGTCAGACGTGGTGGCGGAATGAATGCCGTGCACATCGTGGACACGGCGCGCTCACCGCCGCCAACAGCGTGGGTGGAGACACTGCAGGAGCGGCATGGGCCGCCCCCCGGTAGTGCCGGCCGCTGGCCGGCAGCCCCTTTCCCTCCCGAGGAGACCTGCATGGCCACCACCAGGAAGACCCCCGCCCGCCGTAAGGCATCGCCGAAAGTGCGCAAAGGCAGCACCCCGACCAAGACGGTCGCCGACCCTGATCGCCCGCGCGTGGTGAAGACCGCAACCCGCAAGGCAGCCGCCAGTGATCCACGGGCGGCACGCGTCGCTGCACGGCAGCGGCGCCTGCAGGACCAGGAGAAGGCGAAGGACGCCCGCGCGGCCAAGAAGGCAACGAAGAAGACCGCCACCCAGGCCGGCGCACGCCGGCAGCCGGAGGCGATGCCGGCACAGCAGCTGGCCAAGCCCGGGCACGAGCACGAACTGGAGCTGGCGCCCCGTTTCCTTGCGCCCGACTACACGGGCAGCGGCAAGCTGCAGGGCATGCGTGCGATCGTCACCGGTGGCGACTCCGGCATTGGCCGTGCGGTGGCAGTGTTGTTCGCGCGCGAAGGTGCGGATGTGGCGGTACTGCACCTGGACGAGGCCGAAGACGCGGACATCACCCGCCAGCACGTGGAACGCGAAGGCGGCCGCTGCGTGGTGATCGCCGGCGATGTGCGCGATCCGCGTTTCTGCAACAAGGCCGTCAAGCAGGTGGCCAAGGCGTTCGGCGGCATCGACATCCTGGTCAACAACGCCGCGTTCCAACTGCACTGCGAGCGCCTGGAAGATCTGGAGGATGCGCACCTGCAGGAAACCCTGCAGACCAACATCGGCGGTTACATCCAGATGGCGCGTGCGGTACTGCCGCATCTGGGCGAAGGCGCCGGCATCATCAACACCGGCTCGGAAACGGGGATCTTCGGCAGCAAGGCGCTGATCGACTACTCGGCCACCAAGGGCGCGATCCATGCGTTCACCAAGGCGCTGGCCAGCCAGCTGCTGCCGCGCGGCATCCGGGTCAACTGCGTGGCGCCGGGGCCGGTGTGGACGCCGCTGAACCCCGCCGACAAGCAGGCCGAAGACGTGGCGGAGTTCGGCAAGGACAGCGACATGGGCCGGCCCGCACAGCCCGAGGAACTGTCGCCGGCGTATGTGTTCCTGGCCTCTCCGGCCTGTGCCAGTTACATCAGTGGGGTGATCCTGCCGGTGATGGGCGGGCCACGGGGCTGAGTGTGATCTGCCTGAATGCGGCGTGGCGGCGAAGGTGTGCGGTGCGTCAAAAAGCCCCAGCCGGCGGCTGGGGTAGGCTGACTCCGTACTGATCACGTCCAAGGAACGACCATGCCCGAGATGGATATCGATGCGGCGGCCAACGAAGTCGTCGCCCTGCTGAGGCAGAACGACCCGCGCGCTGCAGCCGCCCGCCTGAACGCCCTGCACGACGGGCAGAGCGCCGTGGTGCAGGAAGCGCTGGATCGCTACGTGTCGGTGCGCGCCGCCACCGAGCTTGAGACATTGCGGCGCAGCGGAGGTGTTGCCGCAGCTGATGCGACGACGGTGAACCCGATGCTGGACCGTCTGAGCAACGCGGAGCGTCCACCACGGATGCCCGACGCGGCTGAGACCGCAGGCCTGAGCCAGGCCCAGCAGTACGACGTTTATGGCAGCATCGTGGCCCAGCGCGGCAACACTGCGGCGAATGACGCGATGGCGACGCAGGACCGCGTGGTGCTGGGGCTGCGCGACGAGAACCGCACCACCGAGGCACGTGGGCGTGGGGTCTACGACGACCGCATCGTAGTGCTGTGGAAGGATGCGCAGGGCCAAGGCCATGTGCGCGAGTTCAACCAGGCCACGACCGAGCCGACCGCCCAGTACGACGGTCATGCCAAGACCACGCCGCGCAGCCCGGGCTTCGGCAATGTGGCGCCACGCACCAAGACCGAGGGTGAGGATGTCAACGGCGACCGGGTCAAGGACCTCGGACGCCTGGGCGAAGGCACTACGGAGATGCGCGCGACTACTCATCCACGCAATGGCCATCCCGATGAGTTCGCGCTGCGTCCTTCGCAGGATGCAATCACGGCGGGCACCGGACGGGTGGAGCGCGACAGCAATGGCGACGGCTGGTTCGATGCGCGCGATACCCAGGGCGTGCAGGACCTCAACGACACCTTCAAGATCCATCGCGGCAGCCGGTCCAACACCGATTCGGCCGGCTGCCAGACCATCGGCGGCGGCGAGTACGACGACTTCGTGTCGACGGTGCGCGGCACGCCTGGGCAGAACCGCTGGCAGTACGTGCTGACCTCGGTTGCACCCGGCCAGGCGCGCGAGCTGGGGCAGGATGTGCCGCTCGCGGCCAACGACGATCCCCGTCAGCCGCAGCATCGCGACCATGCCCTGCAGCAGCAGATCAGCACCCGCCTGCACACCCTGGGTGGACGCTACGCCGAGCATGCCGACGACTACAGTCTGGTGATGCTGCGCGAAGCGAAGGCCGCGGGCATCACCCGGGTCGACCAGATCGTGGCCAGCAATCCCAGTGCTGGACGTGCGGCGGGCGAAACACTGTTCCTGGTGCAGGGCAGTCCGGGCGATCCTGCGGCGCTGCGCGCAGGGGTCAATGCAGCCGAGGTGCGCGACACCGCGGTGGAATCCAGCCTGCGCCAGCTGCAGCAGCAATCGCGCGAACAGGCGGCACCCGTGGCCGCGCCTGCACAAACGCAGGAAGCGCCGGCGATGGGAGGGCGTTGAGCGATGATCCGATCACACCTGAGTCTGACCGTTTCGTTGATGCTGCTGCTGGCCTGCAGCGCCTGCGCGCCCGCTGGAGAGCGCGTCGCACCGGTAGCGCCTGCCGCCAGCTCACCGGCGAAACCGGAGGCCTTGCCTTTGCAGACCCTGCCCGCTGATCGCGGATTGCCCGCACTGCCGGAAGCCTCTGGCAGCGCCCACCCCGGCGGCCGCTACGAAGCACTGCCGGAACCGGCCAGGCAGGTGCTGGCGCAGTTGAAGTGCAAGGTGGAGGGCGCCAGCAAGGTGCAGGTGCTTTCCATTCCAGCGCAGGGTGGCCAGCAGGACTTCATGGTTACCGACAGCAGCGGGCCGCGTTTCCGCTACTGGATGCGGTCGTTCTCCGGCAGTGGCGGTATCACCGGCTATCTGGTGCAGCTGCAGGGCTGCCCGGCAACCACCACGGGCATGCGCGCCTACATCGCAGAGGGAGCCGCACCGCTGCAGGATGTCACCGCATCCATCCTGGCGCAGGCCGGGTTGCCCGATGCGGCGACCATGACGGCCTACGAGGACAAGGGCGCGGGCGATCTGTTCGCCTTCATCGGCGTGCTGGACAAAGTGCCCGTGCTGCGTTGGGTGGCCGAAGCCGACCCCGAACAGCCACTGACCGCCGATGCACGCAGCTTCGACCATGGCAATGCCATGCACGGCGGTTTCCTGCGCTGGAACCAGGATCACTTTGAAGTGTCCAGGACCGTGCCGGCCGGGTTATGGCCCTGCGATGACAGCCCGCTATTGCCGTGCCAGGGCGACCCGTTCGTGACCGGGCGTTGAGGCATCGCGCGCATAGAAATCGGCAATGCGTGGAATGAACTGCTGTGGATTGGCACCGACAAGATTGGTCAGTACCACCACCGCCACGCCGCGCTCGGGATAGACCACGAAGGCCGAGCGCGCACCGCCGATACCGGCCACCTGAAGGTCGGGCGATGCGTGCAACACCGGCCAGCCACCCGCCCACGGGCCGGCACGGCCATCCGCCAGGCGCTCTACGCTCCACATCCGCCGCAGGGCCGTCTCCGGCAGCAGGCGGCCTTCGGTCAGCGCGACCAGCCAGCGCGCGGTGTCGTCGGCGGTGGTGAGGATGCCGCCACCCGCCCACAGCGAAGGCGGTATGTCGTAGAACCAATGCGACAGGCGGGACGGCGCATCTACATCGTCGGTGGCACGCGGGGCCAGGCTGTACATCGTCGCAGCATCCGGAATCAGGTCGTAGCTGTCGCCGAAGGTGGTGCGGGCCATCCGCGCGCTGCTGAACTGGCCGGTGACGAGGAAACGTTCGTAGGGCATGCCGGATTGCTGCGCGATGATCCGTGCCAGCAATACGTAGTTGGTCTGGTTGTAGGCGAAGCGCTGCCCAGGCGCCGCTTCCAGCGGTCGAGCTGTCACCGCCGCCCATGCCTGTGCTTCGGAACCTCCGCCCAGCAGCCCGTTCGCATCAAGGATGTCCGGAAGGCCGGAGGTATGCGCCAGCAGCTGGTGTACGCGTACGTCTCTCCACGCTGGCGGAAGATCACCCAGATATCGCGAGGCCGGCGCGTCCAGATCCAGCTGCCCTTGCTGAGCCAGCTGCGCGGCAGCCACGCCGGTAAACGCCTTGGTGGCCGAATTGAGCGGGAAGCGGGTGTCCCGCGAGGCAAGCACGCCGTTCTCGACGTTGGCCAGGCCGTAGGCTTCGGAGAGCACGATCTGCCCGTCCTTGACCACCGCGACCTGCAGC
>NZ_JBHHMJ010000007.1:0-1639 GCF_042136455.1 Stenotrophomonas sp. 3diitr2024 | reverse complement strand
GCCAAGCCCCCAGGGACGGGTTCACGGCGTCCCCCGCGAACCCAACCCGCCCCGCCAGGCGAAGCAATAACCCAGAGCCGCCTTTGACGTTGATGTTGCTGTTGCCGTTGCCTGCCGCAGGCAGCGCCCGCGGCCGCCGCCGCAAAGGAAACCCCTTAGATCTTCTTCGCCAGCGCCTCGGCCAGACCGGTGTAGCTGCCCGGGGTCATCTCGAGCAGACGCTGCTTCGCATCCGTCGGCAGCTCCAGCCCCTGCACGAACGCACGCATCGACTCGGCCGTGATCCCCTGGCCGCGGGTCAGCGCCTTCAGCTGCTCGTACGGGTTTGGCAGGCCATGGCGGCGCATCACCGTCTGCACGGCCTCGGCCAGCACTTCCCAGGCCGCGTCCAGATCCGCATCCAGGCGCTGCGGGTTCACCTCCAGCTTGCCCAGGCCCTTGGCCAGCGAATCCAGTGCCACCTGGCTGTGGCCGAACGCCGTGCCCAGCGCACGCAGCACGGTGGAATCGGTCAGGTCACGCTGCCAGCGGCTGATCGGCAGCTTCGCGCTGAAGTGCTCGAACAGGGCGTTGGCGATGCCGAAATTGCCTTCCGCATTCTCGAAGTCGATCGGATTGACCTTGTGCGGCATCGTCGACGAGCCGACTTCGCCTTCCTTCAGGCGCTGCTTGAAGTAGCCCAGCGAGATGTAGCCCCAGATGTCGCGGGCCAGGTCGATCAGGATGATGTTGGCGCGGCGTGCGGCATCGCCGATCTCGGCCACGTTGTCGTGCGGCTCGATCTGCGTGGTGTACGGGTTGAATACCAGGCCCAGGCCGGTCACGAAGCGCTCGGCGAAGGCAGGCCAGTCCACGTCCGGGTAGCTGGCGATGTGGGCGTTGTAGTTGCCGACCGCACCGTTGATTTTGCCGGTCAGTTCGACCGCGGCAATCTGCCTGCGCTGGCGCTCCAGGCGCGCGACCACGTTGGCCAGTTCCTTGCCCAAGGTGGTCGGCGAGGCGGTCTGGCCGTGGGTGCGCGACAGCATCGGCTGGCCGGCCTGGGCGTGGGCCAGGCTGCGCAGGGTGCTGGCGATGCCGTCCAGGGTCGGCAGCAGCACTTCACGGCGGGCCTGTTCCAGCATCAGGCCGTAGCTGAGATTGTTGATGTCTTCGCTGGTGCAGGCGAAATGCACGAATTCCATCGCCGGAGCCAGCTCGGCGTCGTCCTTCAGCTGTTCCTTGATGAAGTACTCCACCGCCTTGACGTCATGGTTGGTGGTGCGCTCGATCTCCTTCACGCGTGCAGCCTGGGCCGGGCTGAAGCTGGCGGCCAGGGCGCGCAGGCGGGCGACGGCGGCGTCGGAGAACGGGGCCAGTTCGACGATGCCCGGCTCGGCGGCCAGCGCCAGCAGCCATTCCACCTCGACCGTGATGCGGGCCTTGATCAGGCCGTACTCGGAGAAGATCGGGCGCAGGGCGTCGACCTTGCCGGCATAGCGGCCATCGAGCGGGGACAGGGCGAGCAGGGCGGAATCGGACATGTCGGCAGGGCTGGGGCGAGCGGCGGGGGCCATATTCTACGACGTGCCGGTCAGGTAGTGCCGGCCGCTGGCCGGCAACCACGCCCGGCCTACGCTTCCATGGTGCCGGCCAGCGG
>NZ_JBHHMJ010000696.1:0-3105 GCF_042136455.1 Stenotrophomonas sp. 3diitr2024 | reverse complement strand
ATCCAGACCGATGCGTCGATCAATCCCGGCAATTCCGGTGGTGCACTGGTCGACCTGCAGGGGCAGCTGGTCGGCATCAATACCGCCAGCTTCAACCCGCAGGGCAGCATGGCCGGCAACTGCGTGATCCTTGCAACGTTCCTGAGGCTGCCGGCCAGCGGCCGGCACTACCGATGGACTACGGCTGCTGCAGTTCCAGCAGCTCGCCCACCAGCCCGACCTCGCCCCGCTCCAGCCACACCCGCAGGCGCGTGCCGTGGTCGATGCGCAGGGCCCAGCACAGCGACATCGGCAGGCCGCAAACCTGCGACAACACCATGCGCAGCGGGCCACCATGGCTGACCACCAGCGTCGGCACCGGATCATCATCATCGAGCAGGCGATCCAGCGCGCGCGCGATACGCCGCTCGAAATGACCCCAGCTCTCGCCGTTCGGCGGCGGGAACGCATGCGGATCGGCATGGAAGGCGGCCAGCGCATCTTCCGGCAGGTCGAACAGCGACTGCCCGTCCCAATCGCCGAAATCCAGTTCTTCCCATTCCTCGTCCGCTTCGACGTCCAGCCCGCGTGGGGTGGCCAGCGCCATCGCCGTGTGCAGGGCGCGCAACCGCGGCGAACTGATCACCCGCTCCCAGCGTTGCCCGGCATAGGCCTCGACCAGCTCCTGCGGCAGGCCGGCCAGCTGCGGTGGATCGCTGCGGCCATCAAGGAACTCATCGCGACCGTTGCCGGCATGGCGGACCAGGTCGAGGATCATGCGTGCGTCCCGGACGGGCGACGCAGGTACAACGGAGAACGGGCAGACATCGGTAACGGCACCACGGGATCGAGCAACCATTCTAAAGGCACAGCAAAGGCAGCCGCGCAGGCGCGACGCAACGGGACGGCCTGCGATGCCGTAGACTGCGCGCACTTCCAGGTGACCTGCGGCCGTGGCCGGCAGGTTGAAACGGGAAGCCGGTGACGCGTGATTCCACGCCAGGCCGGCGCTGCCCCCGCAACGGTAAGCACGTCAGTTCCAGGCAACACCGCCACTGTGCCGCAGGCATGGGAAGGCGCCTGGACGGTGGCCTCGCGCCACCCGGCGGCAAGCCCGGAGACCGGCCCGGAAGCCTCAGGTCGCGATGCGGTGGGCATGGCGCTGGATGACCGTGGCGTGCGCTGCGGCATCGGCGCGTGCCTGCCTTCGCGGCTCCTCCCCTTCGCCACGCGGGCGTGCGTGGCACCTGGAGTCCCCCCATGAAGCTGCAGTCCCGAATGCTGTCCCTGGCCGTACTGGCCGCCCTGCCCGCGCTGGCACAGGCCGCCGATGACACCACCGCGCTCGACCAGATCCTGGTCACCGCCACGCGCACCCCGATCGCCCTGCAGGACAGCATCGCGCCGGCCCAGGTGATCGACCGCGCGCAGATCGAATCCAGCCAGGCCACCTCGCTGCAGGAACTGCTGCGCGGCCGCGCCGGCATCAACCTGACCAATGCCGGCGGGCTCGGCAAGCAGAGCTCGCTGTTCCTGCGCGGCACCAACTCAGGCCACACCGTGGTGCTGGTCGACGGCGTGCGCATCAACAGTGCCGACCTCGGCCTGGCGATGTACCAGGACCTGCCGCTGGCGCAGATCGAGCGCGTGGAAATCGTGCGTGGCCCGCAGTCGAGCCTGTACGGCGCCGATGCCATTGGCGGCGTGATCCAGATCTTCACCCGCCGCAACCAGGGTGATTTCGCCCCGCACTTCCAGCTCGGTGGCGGCAGCAACGGCCTGCGCGAAGCCAGCGGCGGGATCGGTGGCGGGACTGAACGCGGCTGGTTCGGCGCCGACATCGCCTACCAGCATTCCGATGGCATCGATGCCTGCCGCGGCTCGGCAACGCTGTTCACCGGCTGCTTTGCCGACGAACATGACCGCGATGGCTACCGCAACCTGTCCAAGAGCCTGCGCGGTGGCTACACCTTCAACGACCAATGGAACGTGGAAGGCAGTGCATTGCGTGCCGACGGAAAGAACCATTACGACGGCTACTACAACTATTCGGAAACCCGCCAGCAGGTGCTGGCCGGCAAGGTGCGCTACACCCCGTCCGAACGCCTGTCGTTCACCGCCAATGTCGGGCGCAGTGACAACGAGTCGGACAACTTCGGTGACTTCGATGCCCGTGGCAGCGCTCAGACCCACCGCGACAGTGCCTCGCTGCAGGGTGACTTCGCCTTGGCCGAAGGCCAGCTGCTGAGCACCGGCGTGGACTGGAGCGAAGACAACCTGGATGGCAGCAGTGCCGGATATCGGGTCGACAGCCGCCGCAACACCGGCGTGTTCGTGCAGTACCAGGGACGCTTCGGCCGCCACCAGCTGCAGGCCAGCGCGCGCAACGACGACAACCAGCAGTTCGGCAACCACGCCACGGGCAGCCTCGGCTGGGCGATGGAGCTCGGCCACGGCCTGCGTGTCAATGCCAGCTACGGCACCGCGTTCAAGGCGCCGACCTTCAGCGACCTGTATGACCCGTGGAGCGGTGTGCCGACGTTGAACCCGGAGAAGTCCAAGAGCGCCAACCTGGGCGTTTCGCAGCAGGGACAGGGCTGGCACTGGGGCCTGGACGTCTATGAAACCCGCATCGATGATCTGATCACCTACGATGCGGCGACCTTCAGGATGCAGCAGGTGGAGAAGGCGCGCATCCGCGGTGCCGAACTGACCGGTGGCGTGCTGCTGGCCGGCTTCGACATCAACGCCCAGCTGAGCTACACCGACCCACGCAACCGCACCGGCGGCAGCACCCAGTTCGACAACTGGCTGCCGCGTCGTGCACAGCAGACCGCGCGCCTGGACCTCGATCGGCGTTTCGGGGCCTTCCGCGCAGGCCTGACGGTTCAGGGAGCGGGCAAGCGCTATGACGATGCCGCCAACGCGGTGAAGGTGGCGGGTTACGGCACGCTGGATCTGCGCGCCGAGTACGCGCTGACGCCATCGTGGTCGCTGCTGGCGCGTGCCGCCAACGTGTTCGACCGACGATACGAGACCGTGGCGTGGTTCAACCAGCCCGGTCGTGAGTACCAGGTGAGCGTGCGTTACCAGCCGAAATGAAAGAAGGCGCCGGGCATTGCCCGG
>NZ_JBHHMJ010000685.1:0-3763 GCF_042136455.1 Stenotrophomonas sp. 3diitr2024 | reverse complement strand
ACCTTGTAGAGCCGAGCCTACGCTCGGCTGCAATGCATCAAAGCAGCGCCAGGTACCCGCGCACGGTGGCATCCAGCCCGTCATACAGTGCCTCGCCGATCAGCGCGTGGCCAATCGACACCTCCAGCACGTCCGGCACGTGGCCCAGGAAATCGCGCAGGTTGTCCTGCGACAGGTCATGGCCGGCGTTGACGCCCAGGCCCACCGCCTGCGCCCGCCGCGCCGCAGTGGCGAACAGTTCGAGCATTGCCGCAGCGTCGCCCGCCGCATGCGCCTCTGCGTAGGGGCCGGTGTACAACTCGATGCGGTCGGCACCGACCTCGGCGGCCTGCTCCAGCGACGGGTTGCCCGCATCCACGAACAGGCTGACCCGGCAGCCCATCGCCTTCAGTTGGGCAATCAACGGGCGCAAGCGCTCGGCGTCGCGTTCGAAGTCGAAACCGTGGTCGGAGGTGATCTGGCCATCGCCGTCGGGCACCAGGGTGGCCTGCGCCGGACGGGTCTGTTCGCACAGCGGCAGCAGCCCCGGGTACCCCTCGCGCGGCGGCGCAAATGGATTGCCCTCGATGTTGAATTCCACGCCACGCGCGCCGGTCAACGTGGACAGGGCCAGCACGTCCTCGGCGGTGATGTGGCGGCGGTCCGGCCGCGGATGCACGGTGATGCCATGCGCGCCGGCATCCAGGCAGGCCTGGGCGGCGCGCACCACGTCCGGTTCGGCACCGCCGCGCGAATTGCGCAGGACGGCGATCTTGTTGACGTTGACGCTGAGCTGGGTCATGGAACGGAACTACTTGGAAAGAGGGGACGGATCGTTGTCGTTGGCGTCATCGTTGCGGCGCGCCTGGGCCTGCTCGCGCAGGCGGCGCAGTTCCTCGGCATCGATCAGGGTGGCCGGGTCGCGCTGCAGGTCGCCGAAACGGGCCACGTAACGACCGCGTACCCAGGCCAGCAGGAAGCCGAGCGCAGCCAGCAGGCACAGGGTCATCAACCCCGCGCTTGGGGTCTTCAGCGCGAAGGCAAAGCAGCCCAGCGCCAGCAGCAGGTACAACCAGTACATAGTCGGGCTCCCCGGATGATCGCCGCAGTGTAGCGCTGCGTCAGAGCAGCGGCGAGGCCAGCCGGGCGAAGGCCTCGGGCAGGCGGTGCAGCCACAGCGAGCGCCCGGCCTGGTCATGCACCCGCGTGGCGCGATCGAATTCACCCTGCAGCAGCTCGGCCAGGGCTGCCACGCGGTCCCGGTCGCTGATCATCATCGACAGCTCGAAGTTCAGGCGGAAGCTGCGGTGGTCGAAGTTGGCACTGCCGACAATGCAGACGTCGTCGTCGGCGATGAACGCCTTGGTGTGCAGCATGCGCGGGCCGTACTCGTAGATCTTCACGCCGGCATGCAACAGTTCGTCGAAGTACGAGCGCGCGGCCTGGGTGACGAACCAGGAATCGCTCATTTTCGGTACCAGCAGGCGCACGTCCAGGCCGCCCAGCGCGGCCGAAGTCAGCGCCATCCGCGCCGCTTCACCCGGCACGAAATAGGGCGTCACCAGCCACACCCGCTCGTGCGCTTCCTGGATGGCGGCGACGTGCAGCCGGTGGATCGTCTCCCAGCCCGAATCCGGGCCGGACACCAATACCTGCGCGTTGATCGCGCCATCCCCGCGCAGCGGCATATCGGCCGGCCACAGGCGGGCGATATCCATCCGCGAGGGTTCCTGGCCACTGGCGTAGAGCCAGTCCTCGGCGAACACCAGCTGCAGACTGCGCACCACATGACCGCGGATGCGCATGTGCAGGTCGCGATAAGCGTCGGGCCTGCGGCTTTCGTCTTCCTCGTCGGTGATGTTGATGCCGCCAGTGAAGGCCAGGCGGCCATCGACAATCACCAGCTTGCGGTGCGTGCGCAGGTTCAGCCACGGGCGCTTGAACGGTTTCAGCAGCTGCCGTGGGTGGAACCAGATCGCTTCACCGCCAGCCTCGAGCAGGGGCTGCAGGAAACGGCGGGGCAGGGCGGATGAGCCCACCGCATCCAGCAGCAGGCGCACCTGCACACCGGCGCGTGCGCGCTCGACCAGGGCATCGCGCAGGGCGGTGCCTGCGTGATCCGGATTGAAGATGTAGTACTCCAGATGGATGTGATCGTGCGCCTGTGCAACGGCTTCCAGCAAGGCCGCGTAGGTCGCCGCACCGTCCACCAGCCACGTCACTTCGGTGGCACTGCTTGGGGCCAGTCCGGTCGTAGCCTGGGCAACCTTGGCCAGTTCGGTGCAGTCCGAATCGGGCGGGCAGACATCGCTGTAGTGCTCCATGCCCGAGCGTGCACGGCCACGACGCAGCCGTTGCCGCTTCACCTTCTGCGGGCCCAGCAGGTAGTAGATGAAGAGCCCGAGATAGGGGAGCAGTGCCAACGAAAGGATCCAGCTCAGCGTGGCCACCGGCTCGCGCTTCTGCAGCATGATCCAGCCCGCCAGCGCGAACAGGTACAGCAGGTAAGCCACCGCCAGGATCGTGCCGAGGTGGGCGATACCGTCGAGCCAATGGCGCAGGGAATCGAAGAGGGCAAGCATGCGCCGATCATAGCGGCGCATGCT
Organism: Stenotrophomonas sp. 3diitr2024; assembly: GCF_042136455.1. Classification (NCBI taxonomy): domain Bacteria; kingdom Pseudomonadati; phylum Pseudomonadota; class Gammaproteobacteria; order Lysobacterales; family Lysobacteraceae; genus Stenotrophomonas; species Stenotrophomonas sp. 3diitr2024. The sequence goes on along the minus strand of NZ_JBHHMJ010000685.1, from coordinate 1,178 downwards.
GCCGGATGGGGTCAGATCCCTTTTCCGAAGGAAAGGCGATCTGACCCCATCCCATGTGCCAGGACGAGATCCCATGTGCCAGGACGAGAACAAAAAAAAACGCCCCTGTCTCCAGGGGCGTCTGCAGTCGCGTCATGACTGTTGTGTTGCGGTGTCGCGTTTACTGCTGCACAAAACCGATCTTCTTCATCTGAGCATTCTTCGCGGCGGCCAGAACCTTGGCCATCACGTCGTACTCGGAATCCGGGCTGGCGTCGATGCGCAGTTCCGGCTGGTTGGTCGGGTCACGCTGGACCTCCTGCTCCATCCGCTGCTGCAGCTCGCTGGTATTGATCGGGCTGTTGTTCCACGAGACCTGGTTGCTGGCGTCGATCTTCAGTTCGATCGGCGGCGGCGGTTCGACCAGCTGCGGCGGTGGGTTGAGCACGCGCTGCGGCAGGTCCACGGCGATCGGGTACGTCATGATCGGCGCGGTCACGATGAAGATGATCAGCAGAACCAGCATCACGTCCACGAGGGGCGTGACGTTGATGTCTGCCATGGGGCCCTTGCCACCACCACTACTGAATGCCATGGCTTATTGCCCCTTTTCTTTGGTCGCAACGAAGCCGACGTCCAGCATGCCCTGTTCCTGCGCGACCTTGGTCAGGTCGTTGATGACGCGCATCTTGGTGGTGCGGTCACCACGCAGGTTCAGCGGCGGCTGCGGGGTCTGCTGTGCGGCGGTCGCCAAGCGGGACTCGAGAGTCTGCTTGTTGATTTCTTCGTCGTTCCAGTAGATCGAGCCGTCTTCCTTGACTGCCAGCGTGATCGGGTTGGGACGCTTTTCAGCATCTTCCGGCTTCTGGATCAGGTTGGCTTCCGGCAGATCCACCTTGACCTTGTGGGACATCAGGGGCGCCGTGATGATGAAGATGATCAGCAGCACCAGCATCACGTCCACGAGGGGCGTAACGTTGATGTCGGCCATGGGGCCGCCGCTGTTACCACTACTGAAAGCCATAACGGGCTCCGTCTAGATCTTGGTGACTACTTACTTCGTCGCTGGGTGACGCGCGCCGCAATCAGCGGACGCGCGAACCGGTGGCGAAGAAGTCGTGCAGGTCGTGCGCGAAGGTATCGAACTTGCTGATGGTCGCGCTGTTGATCTTGCTGAAGAAGTTGAAGGCGAACACGGC
>NZ_JBHHMJ010000677.1:0-386 GCF_042136455.1 Stenotrophomonas sp. 3diitr2024 | reverse complement strand
ACTTCAGGTCGGTCGCCCAGTAGGCCTCGATCTGCTTGACCAGTTCAGCCGGCAGCGGCACGTAGTGCAGCTCGTTGGCCTGGGCCTGGCCGTTCTCGAAGGCCCACTTGAAGAAGGCCAGGGTGTCCTGGTTGCGCTTGTTCCAGTTGAAGCGCTCCGCGCCCTCGCGCAGGCAGCGCACCAGGTTGCGGTCGGAGAACTTCTTGGACGGATCGCCGGGCACGACCTCGGGTTCGTTGAGGATGCGGAACGCGATCGGCTTCATGGTGCACTCCAGGACAGGGTTGCCCGCACCCTACGCGCTCAGCGCTGTGGCGACAATCGGCCGGAGGTCACAACGCCGCGGCCAGCGGGCATTCGCCGCGTTCGCGGCAGGCCTGCAGCTC
>NZ_JBHHMJ010000675.1:0-508 GCF_042136455.1 Stenotrophomonas sp. 3diitr2024 | reverse complement strand
AGAAGATGGACCCGAAGGTGCGCGCCACGCTGGAAGGGCGGCACGCGTTGAAGCGGCTGGGTACGCCGCAGGAAGTGGCCGCATTGGTAGCCTGGCTGGCCAGCGACGATGCCTCGTTCGCGCCTCCCGCGATTCAGGTCTGGCGGCAAGGCCTCATCACGTCCTTGTCGATACAAATAGTTACGTTATAACATTTCACTTCTATGTCACGAGTCCTGCCATGCGTTGCCACCTGCGGTTCGCGTGCGGCCGCGCTCCATGCGCGCAGGCCGAACACGGCCAGGCCGAGGAAGAACACTGTTCCGATCAGTGCGAAGGCGGTCATGACCTGTTCGAAGCCGCGCACCCGGTCGCCGTCACCCAGAATCAGCACCAGCGGCATCAGCAGCACCTGGATGATGAACTGCGCGATCAACGCCAGCATGCCGGTGAACTGCGAGAACAACAGGATGCGCCGGCCCTCCTCGACCATCGACGGCAGCATCTCACGCAGCAGGTCCAGCTTGGC
>NZ_JBHHMJ010000666.1:0-332 GCF_042136455.1 Stenotrophomonas sp. 3diitr2024 | reverse complement strand
AACTTCCACCTGCAGGCCCGGCATATCGCCATCGACGACTGCAAGCCATCCGGGTTCATTGCCGGTGGCACGGAACGCGGCATTGCCGGCGCTGCCATCGCCTTCGCCAGCTTCCACCACATGGCACTCGCGATCCGGCTGCGTCGTCCGTTCGTATACGGTGAAAGCAACCAGCAGGCCGGGCGCGACCTGGCAGACGCGCTGGCCTACCTGCGTGACCAGCAGAAGGCGGCCCTGGAAGTAGCCTGGGGTATTGCCGGCCAGCAGCTGCTCGATACGGCTGTTCAGCCCGCGCGCACCTTGCGGGCCTTCGCGCAGCGCGGTCAGCACGC
>NZ_JBHHMJ010000657.1:0-452 GCF_042136455.1 Stenotrophomonas sp. 3diitr2024 | reverse complement strand
CTGTTCGGGCGGATCAAGGGAGAATCCGGTGTGGGCGCCAAGCTACATGGCGATCGTCGAGATCCAGGCTCGTACGGCGGCCCACGCCGGCTCTCGACACCTACGCTGACAGATTTCCATCAGATAAGGCTCGGTCGCCGCATCCATGCGGCTCACGCCCCCGCAACCGGATCCACCCCGCCTTTGACAGTTTCCGGCGATCTGTCGGTGCTGGTGCGGTCGGTGGGTGTCGACCTTGGTCGACACGGTAGATCCACGCCATGCGTGGATGCTCTTCGATCAATTGTCGAAATGTTCGAACTCGATGGAGATTCATCCACGCATGGCGTGGATCCATCAGATCGCGGAAATCTGTCAGAGGTGGGGCGGTGTCGGAGTGCGGGGTGTCAGCCGCATGGATGCGGCTGCCAAGCCTACATGGACGTACTTGCGGCGTCCCCGCACTCCGACAC
>NZ_JBHHMJ010000656.1:0-1469 GCF_042136455.1 Stenotrophomonas sp. 3diitr2024 | reverse complement strand
CTGTTCGGGCGGATCAAGGGAGAATCCGGTGTGGGCGCCAAGCTACATGGCGATCGTCGAGATCCAGGCTCGTACGGCGGCCCACGCCGGCTCTCGACACCTACGCTGACAGATTTCCATCAGATAAGGCTCGGTCGCCGCTTGCTCGTGTGCGCTGTCCTGCGCACACGGCAAGACCGGGGTTGGGCGTCTTGCCCAACCCGCCCGAGGCATGCCTCGGGCCCATGCGGCTCGCGCCCCCTCAACCGGACCCACCCCGCCTTCGACAGTTTCCCGCGAGCTGTTGGAACGGCATTCTGCTTTGGTGGGTGCCGACCGTTGGTCGGCACTGGGTCGGGCGTGTAGGGATGTCGATTTCAGGGACTGTGGTTCGTCGAATGAATGACTTCAACGGGAGCTGCAGATGAGCACTGACACCAAGCCGAAAGGCCCGGCCTCGTATTTCCCCTCCATCGAGAAGACCTACGGGCAGCCGGTGGCGCACTGGTTCGGGCTGCTGGCGGGGAAGAACGGCCTGAAACACATGGAACTGGTCAGCTTCCTGAAAAGTGAGCACGGTCTGGGCCATGGGCACGCCAACGCGCTGGTGGCGCACCATCTGGCCGGCAAGGGGTGACCGGCGGCCGGCGGAGCGGGCTGGGGCGCATTCAGCTGAACGATTTCATCTGCAACTGTCATGCAGATCGTGTCTAATACCGCTCCCCACCTGCTGTTCCCCACCCGCATGTCCCTTCCCTCCCATGGCCCCGCGCCGTGCGACGACGCTGACGGCCACCTGGTCACCGCCGGTCCGCTGACCCCGCCGCCCGACAGCGCCGGCACCACCGCCGACGACAAAGCGCTGCGTCACTCGATCGCCGAGGACGTGCAGGGCATGGTGCTGGCCACGATGGTGGCCTCGCTGGGCCTGGCCATCTTCGCCAAGGGCGGGCTGATGATCGGCGGCATGGCGGGCATGGCCTTCCTGCTGCACTACGCGATGGGCTGGAACTTCGGCCTGGTGTTCGTGCTGGTCAACCTGCCGTTCTACTGGGTGGCGCTGCGGCGCATGGGCTGGGAATTCACCCTGAAGACCTTCGCCGCGGTCACCGCCTGTGGCGTGCTGACCGACCTGCTGCCGCGCTGGATCGACTTCTCGCACATCAACCCGCTGTACTCGGCGATTGTCGGCGGTGCGTTGTCCGGCCTGGGCATCCTGTTCTTCATCCGCCACCGTGCAAGCCTTGGTGGCATCGGCATCCTGGCGGTGTACCTGCAGCGCACCCGTGGCTGGAGCGCGGGCAAGGTGCAGATGTCCTACGACGCGTGCCTGATGGTGGCCGCGTTCTTCGTGTTGTCGCCGTCGAAGGTGCTGTACTCGGCCATCGGCGCGGTGGTGCTCAGCCTGGTGCTGATGTTCAACCACCGCCCCGGCCGCTACATGGGCGTGTGACGTTCAACGGTGTTGCCGGCCAGCGGCCGGCACTACC
>NZ_JBHHMJ010000651.1:0-1775 GCF_042136455.1 Stenotrophomonas sp. 3diitr2024 | reverse complement strand
GGGCGGCGGCGCGCAGCGCCGGACATGGCAGGGCGCTATAGTCCGCCCATGGAACCGACCGCGACGCTGGACCGTGAGGTGGCCCACCATGCAGCGCTCGATGCGCGCCTGGTCGAGGCCGTGGGAGGCATCCGCCTGCTGGGGCTGACCAGCTGGCCGGCCACGCTGCAGGCACCGTTCCTGGACAGCGTGGCACGTGGCCAGCCGGTGCTGCCGAAGGTGGATTACCCACGGCTGGACTTCAGCGAAGAACGTCGCGCGCTGGCTGTGATCGCCGCTGACTGCGATGACAGCCATCCGCTGGGCCACTACGTGCGGCAGTCGGCGCAGAGCTGGGACCTGGCCGCGCAGCTGCTGGAAGGGTTGGGCACGGCGGCGGTCGATACCTGTTCGGTTCAGTTGTTCGGCGCGCCCGAGCAGCCGTTGCCAGGCAATGGCCCGAGCACGCGCGAAGCGGCGCGTCACTTCATCCAGATTGCTGCCGAACTCGATCACGAACTGCTGGCGCCGGAAGAGCAGGTGCCGGTCTCGGCCATTGCCCTGCAGCTGCAGCTGCAGAATGACCTGGATGCGTTCTTCGAATCGCGCATCATCCAGGTGCAGCTCGATCCAGAGCTGGTGTCCAAGGCCGCTGCCGGACCGACCCGCATCCGCCTGCGCACCAGTGCGCGCTTCAGTGCCTACGACCGCGCGCAGCTGTTCCACCACGAAGTGCTGGTGCATTCGCTGACCGCCTTGAATGGCCGCGAACAACCGGTGCTGCCCAGCCTGGCGTTGTCCTCGCCGCGGGTGACGGCCACCCAGGAAGGGCTGGCTACCTTCGCCGAACAGATCACCGGCAGCATCGACATCGAACGCCTGAAGCGAATCAGTCTGCGCACTGAAGCGATTGCGATGGCCCGCGAAGGCGCCGACTTCATCGAGGTGTTCCGCTACTTCTGCGATGCCGGGCAGAACGCCGAAGAGAGCTTTGCGTCGGCACAGCGCGTGTTCCGTGGGGTGCCGCCGAGTGGCGGCCTGGCCTTCACCAAGGACACGGTGTACCTGCGCGGCCTGGTGTCGGTGCATACCTTCTTCCGCCACATGCTGGCTGAGGACCGCCTGCAGGTCTGCCGCTGGTTGTTCGCCGGCAAGATGAGCCTGGCCGATGCGATCGCGTTCGCACCGTTGTTCGAGGCGGGGGTGCTGAAGCCACCGCGCTGGCTGCCGCATTGGGTGAGCCGGGCGAATGGGCTGGCCGGCATGCTGGCGTTTTCGCTGTTTGCCAACCGGATACGGATGGACCAGCTGGCGCCGGAATGAAATGCGTTGGCGGGATGATGCGCTGGCGCCTCGATTGATATCGCTGGGCGGCGGTGGCGCACCCTGGCCAGGACACGCCGTAAACCCCGCTTCGCGGTCCGGCCCAGCCGCTGGCGGCTGGGCGTTCGGGCGCTTGCGAAGCAGTGCTTCGCAAGCAAAGCGCCCTCACCCATGGGGGCTCGATCGGCGCATCCATGCGCCTCACGGTCCTGGCCAGGGTGCGCCACCGCCGCCAGACAGTTTCCCGCGCGGGCGGCAGCACATCACCGCGCCGAAGGGATTGCGCTTGAAAATCTGGAAAAGCAAAGAGCCGGGCAATGCCCGGCTCTTTGCTCTTGCTCTTCTTTGTCCTCCGCACCGTGGCGCGGGAAACCGTCGAGCAGGGTCGGATGGGCCGGCGCAGGACCGTTGGCGCCATGGATGGCGCCATCGAGCCCCCATGGATGGGTTTACGGCGTGTCCTGCGCCGGCCC
>NZ_JBHHMJ010000644.1:0-319 GCF_042136455.1 Stenotrophomonas sp. 3diitr2024 | reverse complement strand
ACCTTGTATGAGGTCTACCTCAACGCTCCCACCAATGGCCCAATCAGGGGCTACACGGCGAAGTTCTGCCTGAAAGCTGCGCCTGACGGATCGACTCGGGTGATCCCCGTCCGCCACGCCGGGCGCGCTGGATGCACTGCGTCTGCAGACCAAGCGGCCAGGCTGGTACAAGCTGCACGCGTTGAACCTGAAAGCCTCGACCTCGCTGTGGGATACCTACCGCGCGCAGAACCAGTGGCTGGCGCTGACCCGCCCGGACGTGGCGCGCGACATCGGCCGTACCCTGCTGGCGATCGACGAACAGGTCGGTTGGCTGCCG
>NZ_JBHHMJ010000615.1:0-340 GCF_042136455.1 Stenotrophomonas sp. 3diitr2024 | reverse complement strand
GAACTGGGAGCTGTGCATCCACGATGACGCGTCCGATCAACCGCACGTGGCACGCGTGCTGGAAGAACTGGCGCGGCGGTTGCCGAACCTGCGTGTTTCACGCTCAAGCGAACGGCAGATGTTGCCGAGGCAGACGACCAGCAGCCTCATCGCGCGGCCATCGCCTGCAGCAGCCCCTCGGCGCGCTCCAGGTCCTCGGGCGTATCGATGCCCGGCGGGCGCGCCATGATGGTCACGCCCGTGGCGAGCAGGTCTTCACCGGTCAGTTCCAGGTAGGCGGGGCCGCCACCGAACAGGCGCGGATACAGGGCCTGGACGCCGGCGTTGACGCGGTCGAAGG
>NZ_JBHHMJ010000614.1:0-1797 GCF_042136455.1 Stenotrophomonas sp. 3diitr2024 | reverse complement strand
GGGCGGCTTCGGCCTGGGCAGCGGCGGCCGCCGCCCGGCCCTGTCCGAAGAGGGCGAAGAAGCGCTGACCGACATGGCCAGCCTGGCGCGTGCGTCCAGTGAGGATTTCGAGGCCGGCGGCGATGACGACGACGAAGCCCTGTCGGAGATCGAGGAATTCATCCGCGTGGCGGTGCTGCTGCTGCACGGCGACGTGGTGCTGGCCGCGCGCCATCGGCAGCGCCTGAACTGATGGATATCAAGCAGCGCACCGGCATCGCGGCCGGCGAATACAAGCGTCGCCGCCGCCAGCTGATGGACATGGCTGGCGAGGATGCGATCCTGGTACTGCCGGCCGCAGCCGAGAAGGTGCGCAGCCTCGATACCCATTATCCGTTCCGCCAGGATTCGGATTTCCAGTACCTGACCGGCTTCCCGGAACCGGAAGCGGTGCTGGTGCTGATTCCGGGCCGCCGCCATGGCGAGGCCATCCTGTTCTGCCGCGAGCGCGATGCCGAGCGCGAGGCATGGGACGGCAGCCGCGCCGGCCAGGAAGGCGCGGTAGCGCAGTACGGCATGGACGATGCCTACCCGATCGATGATCTGGACGACATCCTGCCGGGCCTGTTGGAAGGGCGCTCGCGCGTCTACTACCACTTCGGCCGCGACGCCGACTTCGATCTGAAGCTGATCGGCTGGGTCAACCGCGTGCGTTCGCAGGTACGCCACGGTGCGCAGCCGCCACATGAGTTCCTGGAGCTGGGCCACCTGCTGCACGAGCAGCGCCTGTTCAAATCCGGCGCCGAAGTGGCACTGATGCACCACGCCGCACAGATCAGCGTGCGTGCGCATCTGGCGGCGATGAAGGCCGCCAGGGCCGGCATCCACGAGTACGAGCTGCAGGCCGAGCTGGAACGCGTGTTCCGCGCCAGCGATGCGGTGCCTGCGTATTGCAGCATCGTCGGTGCCGGCCGCAACGGCTGCATCCTGCATTACCGCGACAACAACGCGCGGTCGCGCGATGGCGAGTTGGTGCTGATCGATGCAGGTGCCGAGTACCGCGGCTACGCCAGCGACATCACCCGCACCTTCCCGGTGAACGGCCGCTTCAGTGCCGAGCAGCGCGCGCTGCACGACCTGGTCGGTGAAGCGCAGGCGGCGGCGCTGGCCCAGGCCAAGCCGGGCGTGCCCTACGAGGCCGGCCATCTGGCCGCAGTGCAGACCTTGACCGAGGGCCTGCTGCGGCTGGGCCTGCTGAAGGGCACGCTGGAAAAGAATCTGTCCGAAGGCCTGTACCAGCGCTTCTACCGGCACAAGACCGGCCACTGGATCGGATTGGACGTGCACGATGTAGGCGATTACCGCCTCGCCGGTGATTCACGCCTTCTGGAGCCTGGCATGGCGTTCACCATCGAGCCGGGGCTGTACATCGGCGTGGACGACACGACGGTGGAACCGCGTTGGCGCGGTATCGGCATCCGCACTGAAGACGATGTGCTGATCACCGATGACGGTCATCGCGTGCTGACCGAAGGCCTGGCGCGCAGCGCCGATGAGATCGAAGCGGTGATGGCGGGGTAGGGTGTTTTTCTGCAGGGCTTGCGGCCCTGCACCCGCTGCAAGCCGAAGCAACGGCAACGGCCGAAGCAAGAGCGGCATTGCGTGGGATGGCGGGGCGGTGTGGGTGGTCAGGACACGCCGTAAACCCCGCTCCGCGGTCCGGCCCAGCCGCTGGCGGCTGGGCGTTCGGGCGCTTGCGAAGCAGTGCTTCGCAAGCAAAGCGCCCTCACCCATGGGGGCTCGATGGCGCCATCCATG
>NZ_JBHHMJ010000604.1:0-393 GCF_042136455.1 Stenotrophomonas sp. 3diitr2024 | reverse complement strand
CGGGCCGGATCGAAGGTGGCATCCTCGCGGCCGGCCATCACCAGGCCGGAGTTGCGCGAGAGCAGCACGAAGGCCACCACGTCCTTGCCCTTGGCCTGCATCTGGATGGTGTGGTCGTAGAAGCCGACGGCCACGTCGGTACCGCGATGCGGCGTGGCGATGAACACCACGCGGGACACTTCCGGTTCTGGTAGGAAGGTCAGCACCGGTGCGCCTTTGGTGCGCAGCAGTTCGCGCTGGGCGGGCGTCATCTGCGAGGTGATCTGGTCGATCCATCGCAGCGATCTGAACACCACGCTGCTGGAACTGGCCGAACAGGCCGGTGCCACCGTGCACTTCCATCGCCGCCTGCATACCGTGGATTTCGATGCGGGCTACGCGCGTTTCATCGAT
>NZ_JBHHMJ010000583.1:0-6115 GCF_042136455.1 Stenotrophomonas sp. 3diitr2024 | reverse complement strand
GTGCGTGCGCCGGTGCGGCAGCCACGAGGGCTGCCGCAACGACCAGCATCAGTTTGATGCCAATGCGCATGGATTACTGCGCGGTGTAGACGATTTCGACGCGACGGTTCTGCGACCAGCACGACTCGTTCGACTCGGTGCAGACCGGACGCTCTTCACCGTAGGACACGACGGTCAGCTGCGAAGCCGAACCACCGTTGGCCTGCAGGGCCGAGCTGACGCCGTTGCCACGACGCTCGCCCAGGGCCTGGTTGTACGCGCGCGAACCGCGCTCGTCGGTGTGGCCCTGCAGGGTGATGCGCGAGGACGGACGGTCACGCAGGTACTTGGCGTGGCACGCCATGATGGCCTGGAATTCCGGCTTCACGTCTTCCTTGTCCAGGTCGAAGTAGACCACGCGCTGGCGCAGGCAAGCGTCGGTGTCCAGGTCGCCCGGGCCGTACAGGCCGGAGGTCGACGGACCGGTCGGGGTGGTGGTCGAGGTGCCGGTGTCGACCGGGGCTGCCGGCTCTTCCTTCACCTTCTTCGAGCAACCGGCCAGGACGGCCACAGACAGCAGGGAAACAAGCAGAACGCGGGTGGACTTGTTCATGGCGATACCTTTGTGGCTCCTAAGCCGATGAGGGGTTCAAGACAACGAAAATATTAACACTCTTTTAGCGCTGGGTACGGTATGGGGACCATGCCGGTTCGCGCACATCACCGTCAGCCAGGACCAGGCGCTGGCGAACCCGCGCATCGGCCGAAACGGCATACAACACACCACGGCCACCTTCGCGGGCGGCGTACAGCACCATGCTTGCGTTGGGCGCAAAGCTCGGAGATTCATCCAGCGAACCCGGGGACAGCGTGCTCCAGCGCGGCGAGCCCAGCGAGCTGTCCATCATCGCGATCTTGTAGCTGTTGCCCGAGCCCTGGGCGACGGCGATCTTCTTGCCATCGTAGGACACCGACGGCTTGGCATTGTAGTTGCCCTGGAAGGTCACGCGCTCGGCGCTGCCGCCGCCGGCACCGACCTTGTAGACCTGCGGACGGCCGCCGCGATCGGAGGTGAAGTACACCGCGCTGCCGTCCGGTGCCCAGGTCGGCTCGGTATCGATGGCGAAGTGGTTGGTCAGCTGGGTCAGCTGCTTGCTGCCCAGGTCCATCACGTAGATTTCCGGGTTACCGGAGCGCGACAGGGTCAGGGCCAGCTTGCGGCCGTCCGGCGAGAACGCCGGGGCGCTGTTGATGCCGCGGAAGCTGGTGACCAGCTCGCGCGCACCGGTACCGATGTTCTGGATGTAGATGGCCGAATTGCCACGCTCGAAGCTGACGTAGGCCAGCTTGCTGCCATCCGGACTCCACGACGGCGACAGCAGCGGCTCGGCCGAGCGCACGATGGTCTGCGGGTTGAAGCCATCGGAATCGGCCACCATCAGCGCGTAGCGCATGGCGTCGCCCTTGCCACTGGCGGTCACGTAGGCGATGCGGGTCCAGAAGGCGCCGCGCACACCGGTGATCTTTTCGTAGATGGCGTCGGCCATCTGGTGGGCAACGTCGCGCATGGCATTGCCACGGGCGGTCATCGCCAGGCCCAGCAGGCGCTCGCCCTTGGGCACGTCGAACAGTTCGTACTCGACGCGGTAGGCACCGGCACCGGCATCAAGCACGCGGCCGACCACGATGTAGTTCTGCTTCAGCGCGCGCCAGGTCGCGAACTGGATATCCCCCCCCCGCACGGGCTTCTCGACGATCTGCGCTTCCGGCAGCGTGCGGAACTGGCCCGAACGCTCCAGATCGGCACGGACCACGCCGGCGACGTCGGTCTGCGGAGCGGCCGACGAACCCTGATAGGGCATCGGTACGATGGTGATCGGCAGCGCGGAGGCATTGCCGCCGATGATGTCGATATCCAGCCCCTTCTGCTGCGCGACGGCAGCAAAGGGCAGCAACAGGGCCGCAAACACGGCAAGCCAGCGAGGCATCTTTTTCATGGAGCGCTCAATAAGGGGAAACCGGAACGAGGGATAACAAAGCGGGAGTGAACCGCTTCGCAATCATGAACCAAGGGTACGTGAATTCCGGGTCAGTTCCAGCCCGTCTTCTCACGCACCGTTAACGTCGTGGCTAACATCGCACCGTCTGCCCTGGTCACGCCGCCCCGGAGGACGGTGTTCGACAGCAGCCCACAGCCTGCCCGGTCGAAACCGAGCACACCAGAGGCAAGCGCGACAACCGTGGGCGCGGTTGGCCCGAGAGCCTCCCTGGCCGGCTGCCTCAGCGATCCTGGGCAGTAAAAGTGAAGTTGAGCGTGCGTGCGAACACCGACTCGAAGCCACGGTACGGCAGGGGCTGCGCGTTGAGCACGGCGGCCTCGATCGAACGCTTGCCGGCCTCGTCGTACGGGCAGTTCGGGCTGACCTTGGCCTGCATCACCGTGCCACCCGGAATCTGGGTGATGGTGATCTGGCAGCGCTGGCCCAGCGGCACCGTGTCCGGCCGCACCCACTGCGACAGCACCTTGGCCTGGATCGCCGCGGCGTACTTGGCCGAAAGATCATCGCTGTTGCCACCACCACCGGCAGCCGGCTGGGACGCACCGCTGGAACCGGCTGCGGCACTGCCGGCGGCATTGCGCGCAGCAGCCACCTGGCGCAGCTTCTGCTCGGCCAGCTTGGCTTCCTTCTCGGCCTGCTCACGACGGGCACGTATCTCGGCGATCTTCTTCTGCTTCTCGGCCTCGGCCTTGTCCGCGGCCTGACGCGCCTGATCGGCCAGCTTCTTCTTCGCGTCTTCTTCCTGCTGCTTGGCCAGGCGCAGCTTCTGCTCGGCCTCTTCCTGGCGCTTGCGTTCGGTCAGGTCGATCTGCTCCTGGCGGCGCTTGGCTTCCTGCTCCTGCCTGGCCTTCTCCTGCGAGATGGCCAGCGCACTCACCGCTTCCTGGTCCTTGGTATCCGGCTGCGCGACGCGCTCCTGCGCCTGTTGCTGCTGCGGCGTGGGGGCGTCCTGTGGGCGCGGCTCGGGAATCGGCTGCGGCGGCGGAACGGTGTCTTCCGGCACCGGGATCGGCTCGGCCACCGGCGGCGGCAGGTCCTCCAGCTTTTCGGACTGGCGCAGGGCCTGGCGGGCGGCGGACGCCTCGGACGCGGACAGGGCCAGGCTGGCCTCCACCGACGGATCACCGGCGGCGGCGGCGGTGTTGCGCTCGGGCGACCAGAACCAGGCCACGATGAAGACCAGCGCGACCAGCAGGTGCACCAGCAACGCCAGCGCCAGGGGCAGGCCCCAGCCGGGCTCGCGCTGCTGTGGAGGTGGCAGGGCGTCAGCGTGCATCGGTGGCCAGGCCTACCTTGTCTACCTTGGCGCGCTTGATCACATCCATCGCGGCGATGACCTTTTCATAGGCCACGGTACGGTCGGCGGCGACGATCACGCGCACGCCCTTGTCCTGGGCGGCGATGCCGGCCAGGCGGCCTTCCAGTTCCTCGGCCGACACGGCGATCGGCTCCTTGGCGTCGGGCAGCTTCAGGCTGAGCTGGCCGTCCTGGCGCACCGAGACGATCACCGGGTCCTGCTTGCTTTCCAGCGCCTTGGCGTTGGATTGCGGCAGGTCGACGTCGAAGCTCAGGGTGAGCAGCGGCGCGGTGACCATGAAGATGATCAGCAGCACCAGCATGACGTCGATGTAGGGAACGACGTTGATTTCCGATTTCAGCTTGCGGCGCTTGCGGCGACCGATGGCAGCGGACATGGCTTGGACTCCCGGGTCAGGCGCTTACTCGTCGCCAGCGCTCTGGCGCTGCAGGATGGAGCTGAACTCTTCGGCGAAGGTCTCGAACCGCACCGACATGCGCTCCACGCGGGTGGTGAAGCGGTTGTAGGCCCACACCGCCGGGATCGCCACGAACAGGCCGATGGCGGTGGCGAACAGGGCTTCGGAGATACCTGGCGCGACGGCGGCGATACCGGCCTGCGCACCGCTGCTGATCATGTCGTGCATGGTCACCATGATGCCGAACACGGTACCGACCAGGCCCACGTACGGGGCAGTCGAACCGATGTTGGCCAGCAGTTCCAGGTTGCGCTCAAGCTGGTCCACTTCGCGGGTGTAGGTGGTGCGCATGGCACGCTGCGCGCCTTCCAGCTGCGCACGGCCATCCAGGCGGCGCTTGTCGCGCAGGCGGGTGTACTCGCGGAAACCGGCTTCGAAGATGGCTTCCAGGCCGGTCACGCTGCGGCTGCGGTCGGTGGCGGCGCTGTACAGCTTGCCCAGGTCGGCGCCGGACCAGAAGCGGTTCTCGAACTCGTCGGCTTCGCGGGTGGCCTGCTTGAACACGCGGGCCTTGCGGAAAATGATCACCCAGCTGACGAACGAGCCGACCAGCAGCAGCAGCACGATGATCTTCACCGGCAGGCTGGCCTTGGCCATCAGCTCGAGGTAGTTGATGCCGCCGCCGGTGGTGGCCTGGGCAAGGGTCTGTGTCGCGGCGTTGCTGACGTCGGCCGGCAGTGCCTCGGTGACCGTGGCCTGCAGGGCCAGGAGCGTTGCGATCATCCGTTGTTCCTCAGTGTTCGGATTCGGGGTGGAGGTGGGGTTGCAGCATGGCAAGGACGGCCTCGTCCATGCCACGCGGGCGGAAACTGGCCGCTTCCAGTGCGGCGATGCGGACCTGGGCCGACAGCAGCAGCTCGCCGTCGCGCAGGATCTGCTGGTCGAAGACCATGCTGGCCTTCTTCAGCTGGACCAAGCGGGCGCTCACCTGCAGGGTGTCATCCAGCCGTGCCGGCCTGATGAAATCCATCTGCATCGAACGCACTGCGAAGACCATCCCGTGCTCGGCGCGCATGCGCTCCTGGCCGTAGCCGAGCGCACGCATCCATTCGGTCCGTGCCCGTTCCATGAAGGCGACGTAGCGGGCGTGGTAGACCACGCCGCCTGCGTCGGTATCTTCCCAGTAAATGCGTGTCGGCCAACTGAATAGTGGCTCAACCGACATCGGGAACCTCCGCGAACAGGTCCTGCGGCGGGTTCTTCGGCTTCAGGCCCATGTGCCGGTAGGCCTTGTGGGTGGCCATGCGGCCGCGCGCGGTGCGCACCAGGAAGCCCTGCTGGATCAGGTACGGCTCGACCACGTCTTCCAGCGTGCCGCGCTCTTCGGACAGCGCCGCGGCCAGCGATTCGATGCCGACCGGGCCGCCGTCGAAGTAGTCGACCAGGGTCTTGAGCAGGCGCCGGTCGAGCTCGTCGAAGCCCTCCGGATCAACCTTGAGCATTTTCATCGCGGCCTGTGCCACGGCCTCGTCGATGTGGCCGCCCGCCTTCACCTGCGCATAATCGCGCACGCGGCGCAGCAGGCGGTTGGCGATACGCGGGGTGCCGCGCGCGCGGCGCGCGATCTCGCCGGCGCCATCGGCGGTGCAGTCGATGCCGAGGATGGTGGCCGAGCGGCGCACGATCCGGGTCAGCTCTTCGACGCTGTAGAACTCCAGGCGCTGGACGATGCCGAAGCGGTCGCGCAGCGGCGCGGTCAGCAGGCCGGCGCGGGTGGTGGCACCGATCAGGGTGAACGGCGGCAGGTCGATCTTGATCGAACGGGCCGCGGGGCCCTCACCGATCATGATGTCGATCTGGAAGTCTTCCATCGCCGGGTACAGCACTTCCTCGACCACCGGCGACAGGCGGTGGATCTCGTCCACGAACAGCACGTCGTGCGGCTGCAGGTTGGTCAGCAGTGCGGCGAGGTCGCCGGCCTTCTCGATCACCGGGCCGGAGGTCACCCGCAGGGCCACGCCCAGTTCGTTGGCGATGACGTGGCTGAGCGTGGTCTTGCCCAGGCCGGGCGGCCCGAAGATCAGCACGTGGTCGAGCGCGTCGCCACGCCCCTTGGCCGCTTCGATGTAGATCTCCATCTGCTCGCGCACCGGGGCCTGGCCGAGATAGTCGGCCAGGCGCTTGGGGCGGATGCTGGCGTCGGCGGCGTCATCCTCGCGGGTGGCGCCGGCGCCGATGATGCGGTCGTCGGTCATGCCGTGATTATGCGGTAAATAGTTGCATTCCGGGGCCGGAAGCACGGTAGTGCCGGCCGCTGGCCGGCAACCCCATGAACACCGGTGGTGCGGCGGATGCCCGCCA
>NZ_JBHHMJ010000564.1:0-351 GCF_042136455.1 Stenotrophomonas sp. 3diitr2024 | reverse complement strand
GCGCTGTACGTGACCGGTTCGGTGCGTGACTTCTATGACCGCTCCTTCTAAAAATGCTCCAAATGAAAAACCAATTAAAATAACGAGTAGACGATGATCGTTCGTAATCGATAATACCGATGCACGAATCACATCGAATTGACCTGTTTTTACAGAAATTTTATATAAAAATACGGACATAATGATAATCCAAGCAATTGGCCATAACCCGTACAAAAAACCGTACCCGGTTGCTGCCATTGCCATCGTGAACGGCATTTTATAAGCGAATAACGCTACTAAAACTGTAATTACAACTGTAATAAATCCTGCTACATACCCCTTCATGCGGAAAACTGCTAAAGCTAAGAA
>NZ_JBHHMJ010000561.1:0-6005 GCF_042136455.1 Stenotrophomonas sp. 3diitr2024 | reverse complement strand
GCGGGCTTCACGGCCATCGGCAGCGGCCGCGGCCGCGGCCGCCATTGGCACGCTACAGGGAGACAGGGCGAGGATGATCGACAGGTAGAGCGTGTTGCGCATCACGGGTCCTTGGAAGAGAGAAGGCAGCAGGCGCCGCTGCGTGGCTCGGCAGCGGCTTCTTCCAAGTAAGAGCCCGCATCCACCGAAGTGGAGAACGCGGATTCGATGAATTTTTTCTGACAGCCCACCACCGCGCGGGCCTCAGCGACTGCCGACCCGCACTGTGTCGCCTTCGCGCCTCACCACGAAGCGTGGGTCGCGTTCGAGGAAGGCCTGCAGCGCACCGATGCGATGCGCATCGAGGCTGCCGGACAACCGTGCCGATGCCGCGCCTTCGTCCAGCACGCGCACCTGCACCTGGTTGTGCCGGTTGAAGGCAGCTGCCACCTCATCGAGCCGCTCATCGAGGAAGGACACTTTGCGCTGTTGCCAGTCCAGCAGCATCGACAGCGGCATGTCCACTGACTCGACGGCATGGCTTCGCGCATCGACCTGCACCACCCGGCCCTGCTCCAGCTGGGCCAGGCGGTGGGCACCCGCGCCCTGGCTCCAGACCTCGACCTCGCCGGAGACGACGCCGATGCGTGTGCTCTGCAGCCGTCGCGATACATCGAACACCGTGCCGATATCCCGGATCTCCAGGCCGTTCACTTCCACCTCGAACGGACGACGGTCGCGGGCGATGTCGAACGTGGCCTCCCCCTGCAGCAGCTCCACCTTTCGGCTGAACCAGCCCATGCGTACCCGCAGTCGGCTGTCCGCGTTGAGCCGCACCTGGGTCTGGTCGGGCAGCACCAGGTCGCGGAGTTCACCATGCCCGGCACTGTAGAGCTGCTGGGTGGGCATCACCTGCGGAACCAGGCCCACGCCGATCAGGGCAACACAGGCCGCGGCAGAGACCATCCACCAGCGCACGCGACCGCGACGCAGCACGGCGCGGGGCGGCGCGTGCGCACGACCGAACAGCGGCACCACCTTGGCGGCGACCTGCCGCGGTGGCACCAGCGCCTCATCAGCCAACGGCGATTGCAGCGCCTCGCCCACCTGCCGGTGCAACGCGAGCGCGCGCATGTAGGCGCGAACATGCTCGGGCGAGCGCTTCATCCAGTCCAGGAACGCGACACGCCCGGCCTTGTCCAGCACCCCCTCGCGATTGCACAGGAACCAGTGCGCCGCCTCACGTGCGACCTCGTCGTCAGGCCTGCGTGATGGATACCGATTCATGTGAGCTCCCTGGCGCCCAGCGCCTTCCTGCAGGCGTCAAGCCCCTTGCCGATATGCTTGCGCACCATGTGCACCGACACCTGCAGCTGCTGGCTGATTCCCGGGCAATCCAGCCCGTCGCGGTAGTGCAGCTCCATCACCCGGCGCGTGGTCGCCGGCAACCGCGCGATGGTGCTGCGGATATCGTTCCAGCGCTGCGCACGCTCGAATTCGCGCTCGATGTCTTCTTCGCTTTTCAGCACTTCGGCCAGCAGATCGATGTCTTCCAGCGGCGGCAGCGACGACCGCACGCGGGCGTGCTCGCGCGCCAGGTTGGCCGCCACGGTGAACAGGTAGGCTTCCGGGTTCTCGACCGCGTCGGCATCCTCGCCGGTGCTGCGCAGCAGCCGCAGATAGACCTCCTGCGCCAGGTCTTCGGCATCTTCGCTGGCCGAACCGCGACGCAGGAAGAAGCCACGCAGCAGCCGGCGCCGCAGTTCGTAGCTCTTCTCCCAGATCCTCACGCTGTTCACGGCCGGCCAACCACCCCGAGGCTGGAAAGCCCAGCAGGGTGACCGCCATCGATGACAGTGGCGTTTCAACGACCGGCAGGCAGCCGCTAGAATGCCGCCCCTGCAATGTCCCGGCAGCCGGCACAAGGAGTGCCCAGCAATGAACGCACGCACCGCCATCCACACCTTCAGCAGCCTGCTGTTCCTGCTGCTGGTCGCCCACACCACCGCCTACCAGCAGCAGATGTGGCCGCCCAGCCGGGTCATCCATGTGCATCCGGTGATCGTCGCCCTCGCCTATGCACTGGGCGTGCTCACGCTGCTGCTGTGGATCGGCGGCGGTCGCGTACCAGAACCGGCCCAGCGTCTGGCGCGCTGGCTGCCCATCGTCGCCTGGTGCCTGCTGTGCGTCGGCGTGGCGGTCATCCCGATGTTCCTGCCTGGACTGTACCCGGCCTGATCTGCGGTGGTACGCAGTGCATCCGCGCATGATGCGGCGCCCGGCACCAACCCTTGCTTGCCAGAGACCCAAGCCGGGCCCGCCTATCGAAGCCGCGGGGCCAGGCCTACGCTTGTCTTCTCGGTGGCCGCCACGGTCGCCCTTCGCGTCACGGCATTGCCGTTGCGACCCCGCTCCAGTGCTGTGCGCCCTGATGGTGTTGTCGCTCAGGCAGACGTCCAAACGGCGCCCTCTGGAGACAGTCATGAACCAAGCCCTGATCCCCTTCGATACCGACCCGCTGGAAACGCGGGAGTGGTGTGAATCGCTGGAGGCGGTGATGCAGGCCGGTGGCCGGCCACGCGCGCACTACCTGATCGACCGGCTGAGCGATCTGGACGCGCAACAGCACGGCGACCTGCATACCCGCGCATGGACGGCCTACGTCAATACCATCCCGCCCGAACGCCAGCCGCCCTATCCCGGTGACCTGGCCATCGAGCGCCGCCTGAACGCGATGATCCGCTGGAACGCGATGGTGATGGTGCTGCGTGCTGGATGCAGGACACCGTCGACAAGTACGGCATCGACACTGGCAAGCACGATCCGGCCGCGGTGTAAGGCGGCTGCGTTCACCACGCCCGTTGTGCGAGCCTGGTGAACGCAGCATCGCTACGGCATGCGCTTGAACAGATTGGTCTGCAGGATCGGCGTGCCGTCGTGGCCGTAGAACGCCTTGGTCTCGGTCATCGTCGCCCGGTCATCCGCCACGGTGTAGATGCGGGTGGAGGCGGGCGTCCCGTGATCCACCAACTGCATCACCAGCGTATTCGGGGCCGGCAGTTTCAGGTTTGCCTTGTCCGCGCCGTAGGTGCCGGACAAGGCACCCGGCGTGCCATCCAGCGCCAACGTGCCGTCGGACTTCATGGTCTTGCCGTCGTGCAGGACGATATCCACGTGTGAGCTCCAGCGGCCACCGCCGGCGTCCTTGAACTCCAGCACCACCTGCTTCGGACGCTGCGCCTCGGGTAGTGCCGAGGTCGCGGTGTCCAGCGACCAGCGCCCCAGCAGCGGCGACGGGGACGCTTCCACGGCCAGCGCCGACCCGGCCGGCAGCGAACACGCACACAACAACACAGCGGACAACAGCTTCATACGTTGCTCCGTTCCAGTGAAGAAGGTGCTGCGTGACGCGTTGTGGGGCGCAGCGCTTCGGATCGTGCACAGCATCGGGGCCCCGCACAAGGCAGGGCGCTGAACGCGCGGCAACCTCGTTCGCGCCTCCCGCGATTCAGGTCTGGCGGCAAGGCCTCATCACGTCCTTGTCGATACAAATAGTTACGTTATAACATTTCACTTCTATGTCACGAGTCCTGCCATGCGTTGCCACCTGCTTGCTGCCGCCATCCTGTTCGCCGTCCACACCGCCCACGCTGCGGACGCGCCTACCCTTCCCACCCTCCAGGTACAGGCCTCCCCGCTCTCGCGCATCGACAGCCGGGTCACCGTCGATAATCCACAGGCGCAGAACCGTACCCTCGGAAGCGTGCTCGAACATGTCTCCGGCGTGCAGAACAGCGCCTTCGGGCCGAACGCGGGCGCCCCCGTCATCCGCAGCCTCAGCGGCAACCGCGTGCAGATCCTGCAGGATGGCCAGTCCATCCTCGGCATGAACGCGATCAGCGGCGACATCAACATTCCGTTCGATCCACTGTTCGTGCGCAGCGTCACCGTCAACAAGTCCTCGGACGCCGTGCGCTATGGCGGCAATGCGATCGGCGGCAGCGTGGAGATCGATTCGGGCCTGGTCCCGCGCCGCATGGGAGACAAGGAGCAGTCGATGGAACTGATCCTGCGCAAGGGCTTCAATGCCGCCGACGCGCAGGGCTTCCGCATGAACTTCAACAACCAGCGCAACCTCTCGACCAACCTGCAGGTCTCGCGCCAGCGCATCTCGCACTACGACATCCCGGGCAACAGCAAATCCGACGTCTGCAACACCCGCCTGTTCCCGCCGACCGGCGGCGTCAACTCGGCGCTGGCCGACAGCTGCCAAAAAGAGGCGCGCGTCCAGCAGATCTACAACAAGGCCTCGCAGCCGTACATCGACCAGTTCATGACCGAGAACCCGGACTGGGCCGATGGTGACTTTTCGTTCTACACCAACAACCCGACCTCGGTCTGGCAGCGCCGCACCTACATCAATCCGGTCAACCCCGCCTACGTGCCCGGCACACCGTCGTACGTGCAGAAGCAGATCAACAACGATGTCACGCCCGACTACCATCACCGGCTGGGCAACAGCTACGCACGCAACTCGCAGGTGGCCTTCGGGTCGACGCTGTTTTTCGACCGTGGCTACGCGGGTGTCAGCATCGATGCCAAAGACAGCGAGTACGGCGTGCCGGGCTTCTCGATGCAGAATCTGTCGTTCGGTTCCAACGATGCCGATGGCCTGCCGGTGGGCGTGGTGATCAAGCAGGAACGCTACGCGCTGGAAGCCCTGCTGCGCGATCCGCTGCCGTGGTTCGAGCGCGCGGAGCTGCGAGTTTCCAGGCTGGACAACACGTCGGGCGAGCGCCTCGGTGCATCCAAGGCCAATGACTACGACTTCGAAAGCTCCCAGGCCGAGCTGCTTCTGAGCCATCAGCGCGTCGGTCCGCTCAGCGGCCTGCTCGGCTTCAGCCACCAGTCGCGCCAGGTCACCGGCAGCGGTTCACTGCGCTACCTGCCCGACGTCGACACCCGCAGCAACGCGGTGTTCCTGAAAGAGGCACTGGACGTCGGCTGGGCCACCTTCGATGCAGGTGTGCGCCACGAGCGCATCGACCACGAGCTGCAGCCCAGCCGCTTCAGGACCGCACGCAACGCCGCCAATACCAAGCTGCAGGACCGTTCCTACCGGCTCAACAGCTACAGCGTGGGCTCCCGTGTCGAGCTCGGTCCTCTGTTCGCCGCCAAGGTGCGCTACGCATCCTCGCAGCGCGCACCGGAGATCAACGAGCTGTATGCCAGCAACGCACACTATTCGGTGATGACCCAGGAAGAAGGCAACCAGAACCTCAAGCCGGAGCGCGCGAAGAACCTGGAGCTGACCGGCCTGTTCCACATCGGCGGCTTCGAACTGTCGGCCACTGCTTACCGGATGAAGTACGAGAACTATCTCTACCTCGGCCATTCCGGCCTGCAGACCGCCAACCGTCTGCCGCTCAAGTACTGGAAGCAGACCGACACCACGGTGAAGGGTTTCGAGATCGACGCATCGCAGGCACTTGACCTGGGCCGCTATGGCGCGTTGAACATCTCTGCCTTCGCCGATCTGGTGAAGAACAAGGCCGACCACCCCGATCCGCTGCGCGCCCACAACGATGGCGAGTACCTGCCGAACATGCCGACCAACCGCTACGGCGCCAACCTGCAATGGCAGCGCGAAGGCTGGAAGGCGCAGCTGTCGAGCACCTACTACGACACGCAGGAGTACCTCGGCCGCAACGTCAGCGAGGAGATCCCGCTGGATGCGTTCAACCTGGTTGACCTGCAGGTCAGCCGCGAACTGCCGGTGCGCAGCAGCTACATCGCCGGCATGGAAGTGTTCGTCAACGGCAGCAACCTGCTCAATGAGGAAGCGCGTCCACACAACTCGCCACTGAAATACATCGCGCCACTGCCGGGGCGGGGCTTCCAGGTGGGTGTGACGCTAAAGCTCTGAGGAGAGCCTGATTCGGCCACCATCCAGCGATCAATGATCGCTGGATGGCACGCCGGGACCCTGCATCCGTGCAAAGAAAAACGCCTGCAGATCGATGATC
>NZ_JBHHMJ010000549.1:0-4319 GCF_042136455.1 Stenotrophomonas sp. 3diitr2024 | reverse complement strand
CGGTTGCGGGGGCGTGAGCGCCATGGATGGCGCGACCGAGCCTCCATGGACGGGTTTACGGCGTCCCCCGCAACCGGACCCACCCCGCCATCCCACGGAATGCCCGCTGTTGCCGTTGACGTTGCCGTTGCTTCGGCCTCTGCAGGTGCAGGGCGGCAACCCTGCAAACCAGAACACCCCTCACCGCTCCGAATGCCCGCTCTGATCGTAATCGCGCGGACTGAACAACTCCGGCTGGATCAGCTCGATGAACGCCCGCGCCTGCGCCGACAGCGCCTTGCCCCGGCGCACGATCACCCCGTAGCTGCGCTCGGGGAACCAGCGCTTCATCGACCGCGCCGCCAGCCGCTCGTGGTCGGCCTCGTTCAGGCACAGCGCCGGCACGATGGAAATGCCCATGCCCATCGCCACGTACTGCTTGATCACTTCCCAGCCCCCCACTTCCAGCGCCACGGTGTAGGCGATGCGGTGGCGCTGGAACACCTGGTCCACCAGGCGGTAGGTGATCTGCCGCTTCGGCGGCAGCACCAGCGGATAGCGCGCGATGTCGGCCAGCTCCAGCTCGCCGCCCTTGGCCAGCGGATGATCGTGCGGTGCGATCAGCACCTGCTCGAAGCGGTAGGCCGGGGCGTAGGTCAGGTCGGCCGGCACATCGGTCATCGAACCTATCGCCAGGTCGGCGGCATCCTCGCGCAGCAGGTCGGTGCCGTCGGCGCTGATCGCGTTGTGCAGGGTCAGGCGCACGTCCGGGTGGTGCAGGCGAAAGCGTTCGACGATCTTCGGCAGCAGGTACAGGATGG
The DNA here is from genome assembly GCF_042136455.1 of Stenotrophomonas sp. 3diitr2024. Lineage (NCBI taxonomy): Bacteria > Pseudomonadati > Pseudomonadota > Gammaproteobacteria > Lysobacterales > Lysobacteraceae > Stenotrophomonas > Stenotrophomonas sp. 3diitr2024. The sequence continues at coordinate 3,519 of NZ_JBHHMJ010000549.1, read as the reverse complement.
TCGAGCTGTTGGCGGCAATGTTCAGCTCGCCCGCGTCCAGGCCGCGCACCTTGTCGCGGAAGCGCGCCTCCAGCCCGTCCAGGTTCTCCACCAGCGGCTGTGCCATCTCGTACAGCAGCTGGCCCTCGCGGCTGGGCACCAGGCGCCGCCCGCTGCGCTCGAACAATGGCACCCCCAGCTCCCGTTCCAACGCCTGCAACTGCAGGCTGATGGCCGGCTGGCTGACGAAAAGTGCCTCAGCCGCCCGTGAGACGGAGCCGAGGCGCACGGTCTGGCAGAACGCGCGCAGCGGCTTGAGCCGGTCGGATTTGTAGGAAAAACGAGGACTTGGCGGGGTGCGTGTGCTCATCGTGTAACGAGTATTAGCACAACTTATGTAAAACATTGCAAAAACTGTTTTGCCAAATACTGAGGCCGGGCGGCACCGTGGAGACGTTCCCCCACCGCTGGAGTAGCCCCATGTCCGCCGTCGCTTCCGCCGTTCCCACCCCCGCCACCAAGGCCACCCCCGGCATCGCCCTGGCGACCCGCGTGGCCGGCCAGGACACCGTGCTGCCGGCGCCGCTGCTGGCCCTGCTGGTGTCGCTGCACCGCGCGGTGGAACCGGGCCGGCAGGCGAGGCTGCAGGCCCGCCGTGAACGCCAGGCGTTCTTCGACCAGGGCGGCCTGCCGGACTTCCGTGAAGACACCACTGCGATCCGCAGCGGCGACTGGCGCGTTGCGCCGCTGCCGGCCGCGCTGCAGGACCGCCGCGTCGAGATCACCGGCCCGACCGACCCGAAGATGGTCATCAACGCGCTGAACTCCGGCGCCAAGGTGTTCATGGCCGACTTCGAGGATTCGACCTCGCCGACCTGGCGCAACCTGCTGGCCGGGCAGCAGTCGCTGGCCGCGGCGGTGCGCGGCGATCTCGAATACACCGCCCCCAATGGCAAGCATTACACGCTGCGCCCATACGACGAACAGGCGGTGCTGATCGTGCGCCCGCGTGGCTGGCACCTGGACGAGAAGCACGTACGCGTCGACGGCCAGTTCCTCGCCGGCGGCCTGTTCGACGCAGCGGTGTTCGCCTTCCACAACGCCCGCTCCCTGCAGGCCAAGGATCGTGGCCCGTACTTCTACCTGCCCAAGCTGCAGAGCATGGAAGAGGCGGCGCTGTGGGAAACCGCGCTGTCGCACATCGAAGGGATGCTCGGCTTGCCGCACGGCCAGATCAAGGTGACCGTGCTGATCGAAACGCTGCCGGCGGTGTTCGAGATGGACGAGATCCTGCACGCGCTGCGTGATCGCATCGTCGGCCTGAACTGCGGGCGCTGGGACTACATCTTCTCGTACCTGAAGACCTTCCGCCGCCACGCCGACCGCGTCCTGCCTGAACGTGGCCAGGTGACCATGACCCAGCCGTTCCTGAAGGCCTATTCGGAACTGCTGATCCAGACCTGCCACCGCCGCGGTGCGCATGCGATGGGCGGCATGGCCGCGCAGATTCCGATCAACCACGATGCCGCCGCCAACGAGCAGGCCATGGCCCGCGTGCGCGCCGACAAGCTGCGTGAAGTCAGCGCCGGCCACGACGGCACCTGGGTCGCGCATCCGGCGCTGATTCCGGTGGCGATGGCGATCTTCGACGAGCACATGCCCGGTGCGAACCAGCACAGCGTGCTGCGCCAGGACGTGCGCGTCGGCCGCGACGAACTGATCGCGCGGCCGCCGGGCACCATCACCCGCGCCGGCTTCGAAGGCAACGTGGAAGTCTGCGTGCGTTACCTGGCGGCGTGGCTGGATGGCAACGGCTGTGTGCCGATCCATCACCTGATGGAGGACGCGGCCACCGCCGAGATCAGCCGCAGCCAGTTGTGGCAATGGCTGCATACGCCGGGCCAGCAGCTGGACGATGGCACCGCGATCGACCTGGCCCTGCTGGATTCCACCCTGTCGCAGCTGCCGGCACGGCTGGGCGATACCTCCGCGCTGCCCGGTGGCGCGCGCATCAGCGAGGCCATCGCCCTGCTCGGCGAACTGAGCCGCAGCGAAGAACTGACCGATTTCCTGACCCTGCCGGCCTACGCGCGCATCGATTGACTGCCGCCCGCGTCTACCGCCGTTTCCCTCCCCGCTGCACGCACGAACCGAACTGGAGAAAGACATGAGCAAGCTGCCCACTGCCGAACAGATCCAGCACGACTGGGATACCAACCCGCGTTGGGAAGGCATCCAGCGCAACTACAGCGCCGCCGACGTGGTGCGCCTGCGCGGCACCGTCCACATCGAGCATTCGCTGGCCCGCCTGGGTGCGGAGAAGCTGTGGGCGTCGCTGCACGAGCGCGAGTTCGTCAACGCGCTGGGTGCACTGACCGGCAATCAGGCCATGCAGCAGGTCAAGGCCGGCCTGAAGGCGATCTACCTGTCCGGTTGGCAGGTGGCGGCCGACGCCAACCTGGCCGGCCAGATGTATCCGGACCAGTCGCTGTACCCGGCAGATTCGGTGCCGGCGGTGGTCAAGCGCATCAACAACACGCTGCTGCGCGCCGACCAGCTGCACCACGCCGAAGGCAAGGATGACATCGACTTCCTGCAGCCGATCGTGGCCGATGCTGAGGCCGGCTTCGGCGGCGTACTCAACGCCTTTGAACTGATGAAGGCGATGATCGAGGCCGGCGCCGCCGGCGTGCACTTCGAGGACCAGCTGGCCTCGGTCAAGAAGTGCGGGCACATGGGCGGCAAGGTGCTGGTGCCGACCCGCGAGGCGATCGAGAAGCTCAACGCCGCACGCCTGGCCGCCGACGTGATGGGCGTGCCGACCCTGCTGGTCGCGCGCACCGATGCCGAAGCTGCGGATCTGCTGACCAGTGACATCGACGGCAACGACAAGCCGTTCACCACCGGTGAGCGCACCGTCGAAGGTTTCTACAAGACCCGCAACGGCCTGGACCAGGCGATCAGCCGCGGCCTGGCCTATGCACCCTATGCCGACCTGGTGTGGTGCGAGACCGGCAAGCCGGACCTGGAGTTTGCACGCAAATTCGCCGAGGCGATCCACGCGAAGTTCCCGGGCAAGCTGCTGGCCTACAACTGCTCGCCCAGCTTCAACTGGAAGAAGAACCTGGACGACGCCACCATTGCCAAGTTCCAGCGCGAACTGGGCAGCTACGGCTACAAGTTCCAGTTCATCACCCTGGCCGGGTTCCATGCGTTGAACTACGGCATGTTCAATCTGGCCCACGGCTACGCGCGCCGCCAGATGAGTGCGTTCGTGGAACTGCAGGAAGCCGAGTTCGAAGCGGCCGAGCGCGGTTTCACTGCGGTCAAGCACCAGCGTGAGGTCGGTACCGGCTATTTCGATGCGGTGACCCAGGCGATCCAGCAGGGCCAGTCGTCGACCACCGCGCTGACCGGATCGACCGAGGAAGACACGCAGATGGGCAAGGAGAGCCTGAAGACGCCGCTGAGGTACGCGCCGATCACTCTGGCGTTTGTCGGTGTACGCCAGGGTGAGCAGGATCAGTTGAGCATCAACAC
>NZ_JBHHMJ010000536.1:0-5113 GCF_042136455.1 Stenotrophomonas sp. 3diitr2024 | reverse complement strand
CGGCGGTCCGCCGCCGCGCCGCTGGCAGTGAACTGAAAGCCCATCGACACAGCATTCCTCCTTCTGGAGAACACCATGAAAGACCTGCTCAACCTCTTCAACCAGCAGCGCCAGACGCTGGACTTCGACGCGATCAAGATCGCGCTGGCCTCGCCGGACCTGATCCGTTCGTGGTCCTTCGGCGAAGTGAAGAAGCCGGAAACCATCAACTACCGTACCTTCAAGCCGGAACGCGACGGCCTGTTCTGCGCCGCCATCTTCGGCCCGGTGAAGGACTACGAGTGCCTGTGCGGCAAGTACAAGCGCATGAAGCACCGCGGCGTGGTCTGCGAAAAGTGCGGTACCGAAGTGACCCTGGCCAAGGTGCGCCGCGAGCGCATGGGCCACATCGACCTGGCCTCGCCGGTCGCGCACATCTGGTTCCTCAAGTCGCTGCCGTCGCGCATCGGCCTGATGCTGGACATGACCCTGCGCGACATCGAGCGCGTGCTGTACTTCGAAGCGTACGTGGTGACCGAGCCGGGCCTGACCGCCCTGGAGCGCCGCCAGCTGCTGACCGAGGAACAGTACCTGCAGGCGCGCCAGGAACACGGTGACGACTTCGACGCCGCCATGGGCGCCGAGGCCGTCTACGAACTGCTGCGCACGATCGACCTGCAGTCCGAGATGACCCGCCTGCGCGAGGAAATCGCCGCTACCGGTTCGGAAACCAAGCTCAAGCGCCTCACCAAGCGCATCAAGCTGATCGAAGCCTTCCTGGAATCGGGCAACCGTCCGGAATGGATGGTCATGACCGTGCTGCCGGTGCTGCCGCCGGACCTGCGTCCGCTGGTCCCGCTGGATGGCGGCCGCTTCGCGACCTCCGACCTGAACGACCTGTACCGCCGCGTCATCAACCGCAACAACCGCCTGCGCCGCCTGCTCGAACTGAGCGCGCCGGACATCATCGTGCGCAATGAAAAGCGCATGCTGCAGGAATCGGTCGATGCACTGCTGGACAACGGCCGCCGCGGTCGTGCCATCACCGGCACCAACAAGCGCCCGCTGAAGTCGCTGGCCGACATGATCAAGGGCAAGCAGGGCCGCTTCCGCCAGAACCTGCTCGGCAAGCGCGTCGACTACTCGGGCCGTTCGGTCATCGTGGTCGGCCCGTACCTGCGCCTGCACCAGTGCGGCCTGCCGAAGAAGATGGCGCTTGAGCTGTTCAAGCCGTTCGTCTTCGCCAAGCTGCAGCGTCGTGGCCTGGCCACCACCATCAAGGCTGCCAAGAAGCTGGTCGAGCGCGAAGAAGCCGAAGTCTGGGACATCCTGGAAGAGGTCATCCGCGAGCATCCGGTGATGCTGAACCGTGCGCCGACCCTGCACCGCCTGGGCATCCAGGCGTTCGAGCCGGTACTGATCGAGGGCAAGGCCATCCAGCTGCACCCGCTGGTCTGCACCGCGTTCAACGCCGACTTCGACGGTGACCAGATGGCCGTCCACGTGCCGCTCTCGCTGGAAGCCCAGCTGGAAGCGCGTGCGCTGATGATGTCGACCAACAACATCCTGTCGCCGGCCAACGGTGAGCCGATCATCGTGCCGTCGCAGGACGTCGTGCTGGGTCTGTACTACATGACCCGCTCGCTGGAGAACAAGAAGGGCGAGGGCATGGCCTTCGCCAACATCGCCGAAGTCAAGCGCGCCTACGACAACCGCGTGGTGGAACTGCACGCCAAGGTCAAGGTCCGCATCACCGAGGTGGTGACCGACGAAGACGGCAACAAGCAGAACAAGACCTCGATCGTGGACACCACGATCGGTCGCGCCCTGCTGGCTGAAATCCTGCCGGAAGGCCTGCCGTTCGCGCTGGCCAATGTCGAGCTGACCAAGAAGAACATCAGCCGCCTGATCAACTCCAGCTACCGCCAGCTCGGCCTGAAGGACACGGTCGTGTTCGCCGACAAGCTGATGTACACCGGCTTCGCCTATGCGACCCGCGCCGGCGTCTCGATCGGCATCGACGACATGCTGATCCCGGACGAGAAGAAGGGCATCCTCACCGAGGCCGAAGCCGAAGTGCTGGAAATCCAGGAGCAGTACCAGTCGGGCCTGGTCACCGCCGGCGAGCGCTACAACAAGGTGGTCGACATCTGGTCGCGCACCAACGAGCGCATCGCCAAGGCGATGATGGACACCATCGGTACCGAGAAGGTCGTCAATGCCAAGGGCGAGACCATCGACCAGAAGTCGATGAACTCGCTGTACATCATGGCCGACTCCGGTGCGCGTGGTTCGCAGGCGCAGATCCGTCAGCTGGCCGGCATGCGTGGCCTGATGGCCCGCCCGGACGGCTCGATCATCGAGACGCCCATCAAGGCGAACTTCCGCGAAGGCCTGAACGTGCAGGAGTACTTCAACTCCACCCACGGTGCCCGTAAGGGTCTGGCCGATACCGCGCTGAAGACCGCGAACTCGGGTTACCTGACCCGTCGCCTGGTCGACGTGGCGCAGGACGTGGTGATCACCGAAGTGGATTGCGGTACCACCGAAGGCCTGATCATGACCCCGATCGTGGAAGGCGGCGACGTGGTCGAGCCGCTGAAGGATCGCGTGCTGGGCCGCGTGGTTGCCGAGGACGTGTTCCTGCCGGGCAACGACGAAGATCCGATCGTCACCCGCAACACCCTGCTGGACGAAGCCTGGGTTGCCAAGCTGGAAGATGCCGGCGTGCAGACCATCAAGGTCCGCTCGACCATCTCCTGTGAATCGGCCTTCGGTGTCTGCTCGCGCTGCTACGGCCGCGACCTGGCCCGTGGCCACCTGGTCAACATCGGTGAAGCGGTCGGCGTCATCGCCGCCCAGTCCATCGGTGAGCCGGGTACCCAGCTGACCATGCGTACGTTCCACATCGGTGGTGCGGCGTCGCGAGCTGCTGCGGTCGACAACATCACCGTCAAGACCACCGGCTCGGTCAAGTTCAGCAACCTCAAGTCGGTCGAGCACGCCAACGGCTCGCTGGTGGCGGTGTCGCGCTCGGGCGAAATCTCGGTGCTCGATGCGCACGGCCGTGAGCGTGAGCGTTACAAGCTGCCGTACGGTGCGACCATCACGTCCAAGGACGGTGATGCGATCAAGGCGGGCCAGACCGTGGCCAACTGGGATCCGCATAACCACCCGATCGTGTCGGAAGTGGCCGGCTTCATCCGCTTCATCGACTTCGTCGACGGCGTCACCGTCATCGAGAAGACCGACGAGCTGACCGGCCTGGCCTCGCGCGAAATCACCGATCCGAAGCGTCGTGGTACCCAGGCCAAGGACCTGCGCCCGATCGTGCGCATCGTCGACGCCAAGGGCAACGACCTGTCGATCCCGGGCACCGACCTGCCGGCGCAGTACCTGCTGCCGCCGCGTTCGATCGTCAACCTGCAGGACGGCGCCCCGGTGGGCGTGGGCGACGTTGTCGCCAAGATCCCGCAGGAAGCGTCGAAGACCCGCGACATCACCGGTGGTCTGCCGCGCGTGGCCGACCTGTTCGAAGCGCGCAAGCCGAAGGATCCGGCGGTGCTGGCCGAGCGTTCGGGCATCATCAGCTTCGGCAAGGACACCAAGGGCAAGCAGCGCCTGATCATCAAGGACACCGATGGTTCGGAGCACGAAGAGCTGATCCCGAAGTACCGCCAGGTCATCGTGTTCGAAGGCGAGCATGTCACCAAGGGTGAAACCATCGTGGACGGCGAGCCGAGCCCGCAGGACATCCTGCGCCTGCTGGGTGTCGAGCCGCTGGCTGCCTACCTGGTCAAGGAAATCCAGGACGTGTACCGCCTGCAGGGCGTGAAGATCAACGACAAGCACATCGAGGTGATCACCCGCCAGATGCTGCGCAAGGTCGAGATCACCGACCAGGGCAGCAGCAAGTTCCTGAACGGCGAACAGGTGGAGCGCCAGCGCGTTATCGAGGAGAATGCGCGCCTGTCGACCCGCAACGAACTGCCGGCGCGCTTCGATCCGGTCCTGCTGGGCATCACCAAGGCCTCGCTGGCAACCGAATCGTTCATCTCGGCGGCCTCCTTCCAGGAGACCACCCGAGTGCTGACCGAGGCTGCCGTCCGCGGTACCAAGGACAACCTGCGTGGCCTGAAGGAAAACGTCATCGTCGGCCGCCTGATTCCGGCCGGTACCGGCCTGTCCTACCACAGCAGCCGCCGTCGCGGCGCGACCGGTCTCACCGACTCGGAAATGCAGACCCTGGCCGGCACCCCGGCTGCGGTGGAGTCCCCGGTGGTTGAAGCCGAAGCTGAACAGGCCTCGGGCGAAGAATGAGGTATCCGGTCCGGCCGCAAGGCCGGACCACCCCATCGGTCCATCGATGGGATTGGGAAAGGGCAGGGGAGGTCGTCCGTGATCGACCCAGCCAATCTGAACGGGGTACATGGAGGCCCCCCAGTAACGTCCCGGGATCAGGGACGGGCTTGACAGGAGGCGTTTGACTGCTTTCCTTGCAGGTTGCTACAATCGTCTGTCTCAGCAGGCCAAAATTTCGGCCTGCTTTAACATTTCCGCATCTCTGGTCGGATTTTCCGGCCACCAATCAGAAGAACCTACTGATGGCGACGATCAACCAGCTGGTCCGCAAGCCGCGGCAAGCGACCACCTACAAGAGTGCCTCGCCGGCGCTCGACAAGTGCCCGCAGCGCCGTGGCGTCTGCACCCGTGTCTACACCACCACTCCGAAGAAGCCGAACTCGGCTCTGCGCAAGGTTGCCAAGGTCCGCCTGACCAACCAGGAAGAAGTGATTTCCTACATCGGTGGTGAAGGCCACAACCTGCAGGAGCACTCCGTGGTCCTGATCCGCGGCGGTCGCGTCAAGGACCTGCCGGGTGTGCGTTACCACACCGTTCGTGGCTCGCTCGACGCCGCCGGCGTTGCCAAGCGTCGCCAGGCCCGTTCCAAGTACGGCGCCAAGCGTCCGAAGGCATAAGGAGAGAGCACTATGTCGCGTAAGGGTAATACTCCGCAGCGTTCCGTCCTGCCCGATCCGAAGCACGGAAGCGAAACCATCGCCCGCTTCATCAACATGGTCATGCAGAGCGGCAAGAAGTCCGTCGCCGAAAAGATCGTGTACGGCGCCATGGA
>NZ_JBHHMJ010000232.1:0-467 GCF_042136455.1 Stenotrophomonas sp. 3diitr2024 | reverse complement strand
ACCAGCAGGCCGGCGGCCAGGATCTCTGGATCGAGCAGCGCGGTGCCGGCATGCACCACGCCCACCGGCACCACCACCAGCGAAGCCGCCAGCAGCCCCAGCGACACCGAATGCCCGGCGTGCAGGGTCTGCCCCGGGATGTTGAGGCTGGCGTCGACGTGGTGTTCGGTCTTCTGCAGCTTGAGGGTCACCCGCGCTTCGCAGTGCTGGTCGAAGTGTTTTCCGATCCGGGCCAGCTTGCTGATGCCCACCACCTTGCCGGCCGGCAGGTAGCCGACATGCACGCGGCCGATGATCGGCGCCATGTGGTGTTCGCAGTGGCTTTCGTACTCGATGTCGCCGACGCGCTGGGCTGGGACCGATTCAGCCTGCTCGGCCATTTAATGGGTGCCGGCATTGCCAGCCTTACCGCCTCGGTCAGCGACCGTGTTGATCGGCTGGTGGCGATCGAAGCACTCGGCGGCCTG
>NZ_JBHHMJ010000523.1:0-2383 GCF_042136455.1 Stenotrophomonas sp. 3diitr2024 | reverse complement strand
CGGGCTGCGCAGGACACGCCGTAAACCCGTCCTTGGGGGCTCGATGGCGCCATCCATGGCGCCAACGGTCCTGCGCAGCCCGCCCGGCCGCCCCTCGACGGTTTCCTGCGGGCGCGGACGCATCAGACCCCAAGGCGGGAGCAAGGGCAAAAGCAAAAGCAAAAGTACAGCCAGGAATTGCGACTTCGGCTTTTGCCTTTGAACTTGAACTTGAATTTGAATTTGAATTTGAATTTGAATTTGATCTTTCTTCTCCCGGCTACCCTGCGGGAGAAGTAGGCGCTGGTGATATATGAAGCGGCGCAGGGCGCAGTGGGTGCAAAACCGTGAGCGCCATGGATGGCGCGATCGAGCCCCCATGGATGGGTTTACGGCGTGTTTTGCACCCACTGCGCCCTGCGCCGCCCCAAGCCAAACCATCCGCGTGCTTTCAGCCACGGTAGCCAGCAAAAAAAAAGGACGGCGCGTCAGCGCCGTCCCTCGATAGCCCCCCGCGCAGCGGGAAGCACCCTCCCTGGCAGCTGGGATCAGCCGGCGCGACCGCCGCCGCCGCCCTGGCCGCGGCCACGGCCGCCACCATTACCGCCACCGCCACGACGCTGGCCCTGACCGGCGCCTGCACCCGCACGTTGCTGGCCGTTGCCACCGCCCTCGCGACGGCCACCACCGGCCTTCTTCGGGCCGGCATGCGCATGGCGCGGTGCATCACCGTGCGGACGGCGTGCGTGGCTCTTGCGCGGTGCGCGCTCGCCGGTATCGTGCTCGGCCTTGCCCGGCGCACTGTTGCCCCAGCGGATCGGAACCTGCAGTTCGAAGCCCGGCACATCGCGGATGTCCATGTCGCGGCCCAGCAGGCGCACGATCGCGCGCAGCAGCTTCACTTCATCCTGCGCCACCAGCGAAATCGCCTGGCCGGTCGCGCCGTTGCGGCCGGTACGACCGATGCGGTGCACGTAGTCCTCGGCCACCATCGGCAGGTCGAAGTTGATCACCTTCGGCAGCTCGTTGATGTCGATGCCGCGCGCAGCGATGTCGGTGGCCACCAGCACGGTCACGCGGCCGGCCTTGAAGTCGCCCAGCGCACGCAGGCGCTGGCCCTGGCTCTTGTTGCCATGGATCGCCGCGGTCTTGATGCCTGACTTTTCCAGGAACGTGGCCAGCTTGTCGCTGCCGTGCTTGGTGCGTGCGAACACCAGGGTCTGCTCGCGGCTGTCCTGCGCCAGCAGGTGCAGCAGCAGGTCGCGCTTGCGGCCGGCATCGACCGGATGCACGCGATGGGTGATGGTTTCGGCCACGGTGTTCTTCGGCGTCACCTGGATCTGTTCCGGGTTGCGCATGAACTCCAGCGCCAGCTGGCGGATGTTGTCCTCGAAGGTGGCCGAGAACAGCAGCGTCTGGCGGTTCTGCTTCGGCAGCTTGGCCAGGATGCGCTTGATCGACGGCAGGAAGCCCATGTCGAGCATGCGGTCGGCTTCGTCCAGCACCAGCAGTTCAATGCCGGACAGGTCGACACTGCGACGTTCCAGATGGTCGATCAGGCGGCCCGGGCAGGCCACCAGCAGGTCCACGCCACGGCGCAGGATGTCCAGCTGGTTGCCCATGCCGACACCGCCGTAGATGCAGGCGCTGGGAATGCGCAGGTACTTGCTGTAGCCGCGCAGGCTGTCATGCACCTGGGTGGCCAGTTCGCGGGTCGGGGCCAGGATCAGCGCACGCGGCTTGCGCGGGCCGGCACGCACCTCCTGCGAGGCGGTGCCCAGGTGCTGCAGCAACGGCAGGCCGAACGCAGCAGTCTTGCCGGTACCGGTCTGTGCGCCGGCCAGCAGGTCGCGACCGGCCAGCGCCAGCGGGATCGCCTGCTGCTGGATCGGGGTCGGGGTTTCGTAGCCCTGCTCGGCAAGCGCACGCAGCAGGAAGGGCGCCAGGCCCAGCGATTCAAAAGACATTGAGATTGCTCCAGGTACAAGAAACGTCTGTCCGAGCGGACAGACGGGGGCAGATCAAAGTGATCGGCTGACTCGGAGCGTTCCCGTGAACCGCGCTGCGAGAAGTTGGGTGCAGCCGGCACGAAGCGCAGGCTGGAATGCGTGACGAACGGCGTCGGAGTGGGGGCGGGCGAAGAGGGCGGACCCTGGTCGCCGGCGATCCCGGAGGGAAACGGACGGCCGCTGCAGACCTGCCTAGTCTAACCGATGGCTGAGACCTCGCGCAAAAAGCCCCGTTCAGGTAAGGGGTTCTCTCTGCAGGGCTGCGCCCTGCACCCGCAGAGGCCAAAGCGACGTCAACGTCAAAAGCGGGTTCCTGAGGGATGGCGGGGTGGGTCCGGTGGCGGGAGACGCCGTAAACCCGTCCATGGGGGCTTGGCCGCGGCATCCATGCCGCG
>NZ_JBHHMJ010000502.1:0-510 GCF_042136455.1 Stenotrophomonas sp. 3diitr2024 | reverse complement strand
ATAGTGGTGGGCGGGCACGCGGGTGATGCCGCGGCCGAACAGCGGCATGTAGCTGGACAGGCTCAGCGCCAGGTCGATGTCGGTACCGCCGCGGGCGATGCCCCAGGCGCGGTGGATGCGCGGGGCGTCGTCGCCGCCGATGGCCGCAATGTTCTTCCAGGGCACGCTGGGTAGCTTCATGGCCTATTCGCAGATTGGCGGCTCGCCCGCTGCACAGCCGGGCCCTCAAGGGCAGCCGCCCGGCGCTACTGGCGGCTCCTCGTATAAGCCCAATGCTCCCAGCAACAACCAGGCGTTCGAGACGCCAGCTCAGAGCTCGATGCCACGATTTAGCGGTGCAACGGATGCACCCGCGCAGGCCGGGCAGCGTGGCAATGCCAGGGGCTGGCCCTCCACCTGTGCCTGCAGCGATTCGAAATCGAACTCGAGCCGCCCCACCCGCAGGCTCGGCGTCACCATCGCCGAAGGCCTGCGCGATACCGCGCGGATGCGTGCCATCAGTTCCTCGAT
>NZ_JBHHMJ010000499.1:0-19847 GCF_042136455.1 Stenotrophomonas sp. 3diitr2024 | reverse complement strand
CGGCCGGCCGCTTCGGCTCCCCAGCCCACCAGCATCATGAAGAACGGTACCAACGGTGCAGTGAACAGCAGGATCAGCGCCACCACCCAGTCGACCCAGGCTACGGCGGCCAGGATCAGCAGCGGCACCACCACCACTTCGGTGCGTACCGGCTGGAAACCGCTGTAATAGCTCTCGATCGCATCAGCGTGATGCAGCATCAGTTCGCCCAGTTCGCCGGTGCGGCGCTGGCGCAGCCACAGCGGCCCCAGTCCAAGCAGGCGTCCGAACACGCGTTCACGCAGGGCCAACCGCGCGGCATCGGCCACATCACCGGCGGCGGCCTGGGTGGCGCTGCTCAGCAGCGTGCGCGCCACCAGGATCGCCGCCAGACCGCCCAGCACCGGCAACCCCGAGGCCAGCGGCGCGCGCTCCACCAGCACCTGCTGCACCAGCCAGGCAATGGCGGCCGCCTGGCCGATCAACAGGGCACCGGACAGGCTGATGCACAGTGCCGCCAGCCGCTGGCGGCCTCGAGCAGGCCGCGCCAGATCGGCCAGCCACGCGCTGCGGGCGCGCCGCTGGCGGGTCGTTTCGGCGTCCTGGGACAGGGCGACGGAGGAGGTTTCGGCAGCGCTCAAGGGGTCTTCACGGGCAACGGGGGAGACACGGCATTGTAGGCGCAGGCAATGGCCGGCCTCTGCGGCCAGCAGTCGCAGTCTTCATCAGGTTGGCATACGATCAACCGGGGCACCTGTTCATACATTGATCTGGATCAAGGCTGTTTGAAGTAGTCGGTCACATCATTCACGTCGTAGACCACCCTTCCCGCCACCTGCAACGGCACTATCCAACGAGGTAGCCAGGCCATGATTGATCAGACAGTCGTAGAACTGTCGCGGCTGCAATTCGCGCTGACCGCGATGTACCACTTCCTATTCGTACCGCTCACCCTCGGCCTGTCCTTCATGGTGGCCATCATGGAGAGCGTGTACGTGATGACCGGCAAGGAGATCTGGCGCAGGATGACCCTGTTCTGGGGCGTCCTGTTCGGCATCAACTTCGCCATGGGCGTCGCCACCGGCATCGTCATGGAATTCCAGTTCGGCATGAACTGGTCCTACTACAGCCACTACGTCGGTGACATCTTCGGTGCGCCGCTGGCCATCGAAGGCCTGATGGCGTTCTTCCTGGAAGCCACCTTCGTCGGCCTGTTCTTCTTCGGCTGGAACCGCCTGACCAAGGTCAAGCACCTGATGGTGACCTGGCTGATGGCGCTGGGTACCAACCTATCGGCGATCTGGATCCTGGTCGCCAACGGCTGGATGCAGAACCCGACCGGTGCGGTGTTCAACCCGGAAACCATGCGCATGGAAGTGGTCGACTTCATGGCGGTGGTGTTCAACCCGGTGGCGCAGGCCAAGTTCGTGCACACCGTCAGCGCCGGTTATGTGACCGGTGCGGTGTTCGTGATGGCGATCAGCGCCCTGTTCCTGCTGCGCAACAAGCACAAGGACCTGGCCCGTCGTTCGTTCGCGGTGGCCGCAGCGTTCGGCCTGCTGTCCTCGCTGTCGGTGGTGGTGCTGGGTGACGAGAGCGGTTACGCCGCCAGTGAACACCAGAAGATGAAGCTGGCCGCGATCGAAGCGATGTGGGAGACCGAGCGTGCGCCGGCCGACTTCACCGCCTTCGGCATCCCGAACCAGGACACCCACCAGAACGACTACGCGGTGAAGATCCCGTACCTGATGGGCCTGATCGCCACCCGTTCGTTGAACCAGCCGATTCCGGGCATCCTGGAACTGGTCGAGCGCGCCGAACACCGCGTGCGCGGTGGCCAGCTCGCCTACGGCGCGCTGGAACGCCTGCGTGCGAACAAGAACGACGTGGAAGCGCGCGAGATGTTCGACCGCCACTGGCAGGACCTGGGCCACGGCCTGCTGCTCAAGCGCTATCGCGATGACATCCTCAACGCCACCCCGCAGGAAATCTCGCAGGCGGCGATGGACACGGTGCCGCGCGTGATGCCGCTGTTCTGGACCTTCCGCGTGATGGCCGGCCTGGGCTTCTACCTGATCGCCTTCTTCGCGCTGGCCTTCTACTACTCGTGCCGCAACAACTTCCAGGACAAGCGCTGGTTCCTCAAGCTGGCCCTGTGGACGCTGCCGGCACCGTGGATCGCGATCGAGTGCGGCTGGTTCGTCGCCGAATACGGCCGCCAGCCGTGGGCGGTCGATGGCGTGCTGCCGACCTTCTATGCGGCATCGGGCCTGGCGCTGCATGAAATCGTGCTGACCCTGGCCGGCTTCACCGCGATCTACACCGCGCTGATCGTGGTCGAGATCAAGCTGATGCTCAAGGCGATCCGCAAGGGGCCGGACGAACTGCTGCCGTCGCTGCAGTCGCCCCAGCCGCATGCTTCCCACAATGCCTCGGCGCCGGCCGCCGGCCAGGCCTGAGGCAGGAGAACCAAGATGGATTTCATTCTTCTGGACTACACCACGCTGCGCGTGATCTGGTGGCTGCTGCTCGGCATCCTGCTGATCGGTTTCGCCGTGATGGATGGTTTCGACCTGGGCGTGGGCACCCTGCTGCCCTTCGTCGCCCGCACTGATGCCGAGCGCCGCCGGGTGATCAACACCATCGGCCCGGTCTGGGAAGGCAACCAGGTGTGGCTGATCCTGGGTGGCGGCGCGATCTTCGCCGCCTGGCCGCCGCTGTATGCGGTCAGCTTCTCCGGGTTCTACCTGGCGATGTTCGTGATCCTGTTCGCCCTGATCCTGCGTCCGGTCGGCTTCAAGTTCCGCAGCAAGATGCCCAGCGAACGCTGGCGCAACACCTGGGACTGGGCGCTGTTCATTGGTGGCTTCATTCCCGCACTGATCATGGGCGTGGCCGTGGGCAACGTGCTTTTGGGCGTTCCGTTCCATTTCGATGACAGCATGCGCATCTTCTACACCGGCTCGTTCTTCGGCCTGCTGATGCCCTTCGCGCTGCTGGCCGGCCTGCTCAGCGTCTCGATGCTGGTCGCCCACGGTGCGGCCATGCTGGTGATCAAGACCGACGGCCCGGTGGCCGAGCGTGCGGCCCGCTTCGGCAGCATCGCGGCAATCATCGCCTTCGTGCTGTTCGCAGTGGGTGGCGCCTGGGTGGCCTTCGGCCTGCCGGGTTACCAGATCACCTCGCAGGTGGTTACCGATGGCGCCACCAATCCGCTGCTGAAGACCGCCGAACTCGGCGCCGCCGGTGGCTGGATGCGCAACTACAGCGCGATGCCGGCCACGATCCTGGCCCCGCTGCTCGGCCTAGCGGGCCTGCTGGCCAGTGCGGTGCTGCTGCGTGCCCGTCGTGGCGGCCTGGCCTTCATCGCCTCCGGTGCGGCCATCGCCGGCATCATCCTGACCGTCGGCTTCGCCATCTTCCCGTTCCTGCTGCCGTCCTCGAGCCAGCCCACCTCCAGCCTGACCGTGTGGGATGCCTCGTCCAGCCACCTGACCCTGTGGATCATGCTGCTGGCCACGGCGGTGTTCCTGCCGATCATCCTCGCCTACACCACCTGGGTGTACCGCGTGCTGAAGGGCAAGACCACCACCGAAGAGATGGGCAACAACCCGAACGCCTACTGATTGCCGGTGTGCCGGCCGACGGTCGGCACACTCTTGAACAAAGGAGATTGACCATGTGGTACTTCGCCTGGATTCTCGGTGCCGGCCTCGCCTCGACGGTGGCCATCCTCAACGGCATGTGGTTCGAAGCCCGCGAGCAGAACCGCATCGAGAAAGAAAATCGTCGCTGAGCCGTAAAAAAACCTTGCCGCCCTGGCCTTCACACGGTATCTTAGGCGGCTCCTTCGGGGTGTAGCTCAGTCTGGTAGAGCGCTACGTTCGGGACGTAGAGGTCGCAGGTTCGAATCCTGTCTCCCCGACCACTCACGTGGTCGCATTGAAGCCTGGTGAAGTCATCCAGGCTTTTTTGTTCCCTGAGGTGGCACTGCTTCGGCAGTGTGAAGAAAACAGCATTCACCCCTTGCCGCCATCGGGGTGAATCGCTAGAATAGGCGGCTCCCTTCGGGGTGTAGCTCAGTCTGGTAGAGCGCTACGTTCGGGACGTAGAGGTCGCAGGTTCGAATCCTGTCTCCCCGACCACTTCGGTGGTCACCAAGAAGCCTGGAAGACATCACTGTCCTCCGGGTTTTTTTGTACCCGGCGCCAGGCCGCCCGCATGACGGGACCTTGCCGGAGCGCACACGTACAATGGCCGCGCTGCCGGCCCACCTGCAGCCACCACTCCCCCACCTGCCGCTTCGGCGTAGACCGATGCCGGCGCTGCATGCCATTGCCGCGGCGTGCGACACCTGCAAGGATCACCGATGAGTTCCTCCACTTCCGATTCGCCGTCGCTGCTGCACGGGCGCGTGCTGGCTTTCGCCGCCATCCTGCTGGCAGCGATCAACCTGCGCACCGCAGTAACGTCGATCACGCCCCTGCTGGACGTGCTCGGCCAGCAGTTCGGCTTCGGCACCACCATGACCGGCGTACTGGGCATGCTGCCGACCGCCTCGTTCGCGCTGTTCGGCGTGGCCACGCCGGCACTGGCGCGGCGCCTGGGCCTGGAACGCACTACGCTGCTGGCAATGCTGATGGCGATGGCCGGCCTGCTGCTGCGCTCCAGCGCCGGCAACGTCGGCACGCTGCTGCTGGGCTCGGTAATCGCGCTGGCCGGCATGGGCATCGGCAACGTGGTGGTGCCGCCGCTGGTGAAGCGTTACTTCGCCAACAAGGTCGGCACCATGAGCACGCTCTACATCAGCGTGCTGCAGCTGGGCACGATGCTGCCGGCGCTACTGGCAGTACCGGTGGCCAACGCTGCAGGCTGGCGCGTGTCGCTGGGCATGTGGGCGCTGCTTGCACTGGCCGCCGCGCTGCCGTGGCTGGTGCTGGCCAGGCGCGCACCGAAGCCGCTGGCCGACGCCGCCGATCCCACCGCGCAGCCGCACGGAAAGGTCTGGCGCACGTCGCTGGGCTGGAGCATGACGCTGATGTTCGGCATGACCTCACTGATGACCTATTCGATGTTCACCTGGCTGCCGCGCATCGTGGTCGAGGCCGGTGGCACGCCTGCATTCGGTGGCGTGATGGTAGCGGTGTTCTCGGCACTGGGCCTGCTGCCGTCACTGGTCATTCCGTCGATGGCGGTACGCATGCAGAACCCGTTCCCGCTGGTGCTGATCGGCTTCTTCTCGTTCGTGATCGCCTTCACCGGGCTGCTGCTGGCGCCGATGAAGGCTCCCCTGCTGTGGGCCTGCCTGCTCGGCGTCGGCCCGTCCACCTTCCCGCTGGCGCTGACCCTGATCAACCTGCGCACCCGCACCCCGGCCGGCTCGGCCGCGCTGTCGGGCTTCATGCAGGGCGTGGGCTACAGCTTCAGCTGCCTGGGCCCGTTCCTGGTCGGCTGGCTGCATACCGTCAGCAATGGCTGGACGCTCCCGTTCAGCTTCCTGTTCGGCTGCGCCACCCTGATGCTGTGCGCCTCGTGGGTCGCCTGCAAGCCCCGCAAGCTGGAAGATCTCTGGTAGCCCGGCCGGGGCCGCCAGACGGCCCCGCCTACCGCTCGTCAGACACCGGGCAATCTTGACGCCGAACTGACAATTCCGGGCGGATAGTGCCCACGAATGCCCTTCCTTGCCGCGTGCCGGCATCGGGCATGGGGGCGGCAGCGCCGCCCAGGCCACCACTCGGTGTGCGGGGGACTCTCGTTTCAGACAAGACATTGCAGGTCGCTGTCCGGGTTGTATCCGTCTTCAATGGGCGGGAACGCACGAAGGGAGTGACGCGGGCCACGGCCACGCCAAATACTGGCATGTGACTTGCGTCACATTTTCGCAGGTTGTCTGGTTCGGAAGCCAAGGGGGTCCCCAATGGTTGTCCACCGCCGGCTGGCGCTCTGCGTCGGCCTCGCATGCACCGCTCTGGCCTGGGCCAGCGGCGCGGCTCCGTCCGACCGCGACGCGGCCCTGGCCGAGATCGGCCGCTACCGCGACCAGGCCCGCTGGCTGGATGCGCTCGGCGCAATCGAGCGCGCCAGCCAGCAGCAGCCCAACGACGATCTGCTGTTCAAGCTGCGCGTGCTGACCCTGGGCGACATCGGCAATGCCTGGCGCGCCTGGGAGCTGTACCAGCAGCGGCCGCAGCTGTTCGACGACGCCCAGAAGCAGCGCCTGGAAGGCGACTACCTGGCCAAACTCGTGGTCTGGAGCCTGGCCTACAGCAGCAGCGAGGACAGCCGCCTGGAAGAAGCCGAGTCGACCCTGGCGCGCATGCAGCGCTACGTCGGCGGCGAAGGCACCCCACCCTCGCAGGCCCCACTGCGCATCCGCATGGACCGGCTGATCCTGCTCAACCGGCTGGGCCGCCATGCGCAGGTCCGCGAGGAAGCACGAGCCCTGCAGGCCGAAGGCCACACCCTGCCCGACTACGTGCTGCCTGCCGTGGGCGATTCGTTGATGGGCACCCTGCACCCGGAAGAAGCCATTCCGGTACTGCAGGCAGCCGTCGCTGGCGATCCGGCGCGCGACGCCTCACATTCGGAACTGGCCTACGCCTACCTGGAAAGCGAGCAGCAGGAAAAAGCGATCGACCTGCTGCAGGCATGGCGCGACAAGGAGCCGGCGTGGCGCTGGAGCAACGGCAAATCACCGTACGCGAACTGGTCACGCTACGAGGCCGATCTCAACCTGGCAATGGTGCGCGCTTACAGCGGCGACCTGGTCACCGCGCAGCACGACCTGGAGTCGATGGTGGACATCGCACCCGGCAACGGAGGCCTGCAGAGTGCGCTGGGCAGCGTCTACATGATGCGCGGCTGGCCACGAAGGGCACTGCAACGACAGCAGATGGCACACGCGCTGGACCCGCGTGACATCGAACCGCGGCTGGGCATGGAAGAGGCCTACGTCGCCCTGCAGCGCGACGACCTGGCGCGGCCGCTGCACGATGACCTGGTCGCACGCTATCCCACCCAACCGGCTGTCGAACGCATGGACCAGGCCTGGCGTGCGCATCGCGGCTGGCAGCTGAAGGCATGGACCGACATCGGCCGCAGCTCCGGTGGCGGTGGCACCTCGCCACTGGGCAACAACGATCGCCACTATGGTGTGGAAGTGGAGACACCGATCCTTGATGACCGCTGGCGTTTGTTCGCCCTGGCCGACCGGCGCTCGACCGATTTCCAGGACCAGCGCATCGATCCCCTGTGGCTGGGTGCGGGCGTGCGCTACCGCTTCGGGCAGCTGGATGCGGAAGCGGCCGTCCTGCGCGCCAACGACCACATCGGCGATACCGGCCTGCGGGCCGGCGTCGGCTGGCAGTTCAACGATTACTGGCACGCCGGCCTGGTGGCCGCGCGCAATGATCCAGACGCCTCGATGCAGGCGCGCGCGGCCGGCATCACCGCCGACAGCGTGAGCGCACAGGTGGACTACCGGCGCAGCGAGCTCACCCACTGGACGTTCGGCGCCAGCCGCCTCCGCTATGACGATGGCAACCACCGCGAACTGTTCAGCACCCGCCTTGAACAGCGCCTGCTGACCCGCCCGCGCTGGCTGCTCGATGGCCTGGCCAGTGCCTATACCAGCCGCGGCAGCCGCGACGACGCGCCCTACTTCAATCCGAAGCGCGACCGCATGGTCGAGATCGGCCTGCGCATCGACCAGCAGCTGTGGCGCCACTACGAGCGCCACTTCCGCCACCGGCTGACCGTCTCGCTGGGTGACTACTGGCAGGACGGTTTCGGCAGTGCGCTGGTGCCGACGGTGTCCTACATGCACGAGTGGCAGCTGGGCCCGGGCCGCGTGCTCGAATACGGCGTGCGCTGGTCGCGGCCGGTCTACGACGGCCACCGCGAGCGTCATATCGGCTTCGAAGCCGCACTGCGCTGGGGAGACTGACATGGCCTGCTTCCTGCGACTGATCGTGCTCCTGCTGCTGGCCATTACGCCACCGGCCTTCGCGCAGCAGGCCACGCATCTCGATGCAATCGACAATGGCCTGCTGATCCTCAGCTACCACGACATCCGCGACCAGGTCGCGGCCAAGGGCGATGCCGATACCTATGCGGTGAGCACGCAGAACTTCGCCGCACACCTGGACTGGCTCGGCGCGCATGGCTATCACCCGGTCTCGCTGTCGCAGGTGATCGATGCCTCGCAGGGGCGGGCCACGCTGCCGCCCAAGCCTGTGCTGCTGACCTTCGATGACGGCCTGCGCAGCGTCTACGACAAGGCCTTCCCGCTGCTGCAGGCCTACCGCTACCCGGCACTGGTGGCGGTAATCACCGACTACGTGGACATGGCTCCGGGACGCACCATCGACTACGGCTACCGGCCGTTCGGCCGCGATGACTTCGTCACCTGGGCGCAGCTGAAGCAGATGCACGACAGCGGCCTGATCGAAGTGGCCAGCCACACCGACGACCTGCACCACGGCGTGCTCGCCAATCCACAGGGCAATTCAACGCCCGCCGTGGTCACCCGCATCTACAGCCCGGCCACGCACAGCTACGAGACTGAAGCGCAGTATGGGCAGCGCCTGCGCACCGACCTCGCGCGCAGCGTGCAGCGCATCGAGCAGCACCTGGGCGTGCGCCCGCGCGCCATCGTCTGGCCGTACGCGGCCTACAACCAGTTGAGCAACGACATCGCCGAACAGCTGGGCATGCCGGTGTCCTTCGATCTGGAGGGCCGCAGCACGCCGGTGGCCAGCGACCTGCATGGCCTGGCGCGTTTCCTGGTCAGCGACAACCCGACCGTGGAAGGCCTCGCCTACGAGCTGCGCCGCGATGTCGCGCTCGATGGCATCCGTGCCCTGCAGATCGACCTGGATGATGTCTACGACGCTGAACCGACGCAGCAGGCACGCAACCTCGATGCGCTGGTCGAACGGGTCAAGCGCATCGCGCCGACGCACGTCTACCTGCAGGCGTTCGCCGATCCGGACGGCAACAACACGGCCGAAGCGCTGTACTTCCCCAACCGTCACATGCCGATGCGGGCGGACCTGTTCAGCCGCGTCGCCTGGCAACTGAAATCCCGCGCCGGCGTGAAGGTCTACGCATGGCTGCCGGTGCTTGGCTTCGAGCTGCCCGACCCGGCGCAGCGCGAGGCGCTGGCGATCCGCAACGGCGATGCCGACGGCATGTACCGGCTCGACTTCACCAACCCGAAGGCCCGCCAGATCATGCTCGACATCTACGAGGATCTGGCGGTCAATTCCTACTTTGAAGGCCTGCTGTTCCATGACGACGGCTACCTGCGCGACACCGAGCTGCCGGCACTGGCAGCCGGCGGCGATGGCAGTGCGCGCACGCAGGCGCTGATCAGCTTCACCCTGGCGCTGCGCGACAGCGCGCAACGCTGGCGCCCGAAACTGGCCACCGTGCGCAACCTGTACGCTGAGCCGGTACTCCGCCCGCAGAGCGAGGCCTGGTTCGCGCAGCGCTTGGACCTGTTCAACAACGCCTATGACCAGACCGCGCTGATGGCGATGCCGTGGATGGAAGGCAGCAAGCACCCCGAGCGCTGGCTGGACCAGCTGCTGGCCGCAGTACGCACACACGACCCGCAGCTGCAGCACACCCTGTTCGAGCTGCAGACCGTCGATTGGCGCAACGGGCAACCGATTCCCGCCGAGCGCCTGCGCGCACAGATCCGCCAGTTGCAGGCACAGGGCGTGCACCACTTCGCCTGGTACCCGGACGATTTCATCGCCGACCAGCCCTCCACCCGCGATGCCCGCGCGGCGATGTCCGCCGGCACCTTCCCGTACCCGGAGAAGTGACATGGACATGCATCCGCTGCTGCAGGTCCTGTTCCAGTTCGCTTTCTACTACCCGATGGTGATGGCGTTCTTCTGGATGTCCGGCGGCCTCTACTACTACTACCGGCGCGAACGCCACTCGCGCCCGCGCAACGACCCTCCATTGATGGTCGCCCCCCCTTTCGCGAGCCTGCTGGTGCCCTGCCACAACGAGGCAGAGAATCTGGATGACACACTCACTGCGGCGCTGGCCCAGCGTTACCCCGCCGACTACGAAGTGATCGCCATCGATGATGGCAGCAGCGATGACACCGGCGCGCGGCTGGATGTGCTGGCGGCAAGGCACCCGCGGCTGCGCGTATTGCACCTGGATCGTAACCTGGGCAAGGCCAATGCGCTGCGCATGGGCGCACTGGCCGCTCGCTCGGAGTACCTGGTGTGCATCGACGGCGATGCAATGCTGGAGGAACATGCGCTGCACTGGATGATCTGGCACCTGGTCAGCGGCAACCGGGTCGGTGCGGTCACCGGCAACCCGCGCATCCGCAACCGCTCCACCCTGCTCGGCCGCCTGCAGGTGGCCGAGTTTTCCTCGATCATCGGCATGATCAAGCGCGCGCAGCGCGTATACGGGCGCATCTTCACCATCTCCGGGGTGATCGCCGGCTTCCGCCGTACCGCCCTGCATCAGGTCGGCTGGTGGTCGGATGACATGGTGACCGAGGACATCGACATCAGCTGGCGCCTGCAGCGCGCGCACTGGGACATCCGCTACGAACCCAATGCGCTGTGCTTCATCCTGATGCCGGAGACCCTCAAGGGCCTGTGGCGGCAGCGCCTGCGCTGGGCCCAGGGCGGCGTGGAGGTGATGCTGCGTCACGCGCGCTCGCTGCTGCACTGGAAAGAGCGGCGCATGTGGGGCGTGCTGCTGGAGTACGTGCTGAGCGTGATCTGGGCCTACACCATGTTGTTCATCGTGCTGCTGTGGGCACTGGGCAAGTTCATCGAGCTGCCGCCGCAGCTGCATATCGCCAGCCTGCTGCCGCAGTGGCATGGCGTGATCCTTGCGCTGGTCTGCCTGCTGCAGTTCGCCAGCAGCCTGATCATCGACCGGCGTTACGAAACACAGATTGGACGCAACTATTTCTGGGTCATCTGGTACCCGATGGCGTACTGGCTGATCAGCCTTTCCACCACCCTGGTGGCGTTGCCGAAGACACTGCTGCGCCGTCGCAGCAAGCGCGCCACCTGGACCAGCCCTGACCGGGGGATCCGATGAACGCGCAACGCCCGTCCAACCGCTTCGACTCACGGATGATCCGCAAGCCACACCGCCAGCCGCGCTTCCAGCGCACCGCCTGGGGATTCGTCACGCTGGCGTTCTGGGGCTTCTACTTCTACCTGTGGGCGCCCCTGGTGACCCTGTTCTCGTGGTTGGTTGGCGGCCAGCTGGCCTGGCAGCAGCTTTACGAACGGCAAAGCCAGTTCGATCCCTACGTGCTGGTGGCATTGCCGCTGATGCTGTTGTGCGCCAGCGTGCTGCTGATCGGTTGGGCCGAGTACAACCGTGCCCGCTTCCGTGGCCGCGAGCGCCGCCTGCCGCGGCCACTGGCCAGCCTCAACGAAGTGGCCGCCGATCTGGGTGCCAGCACGGGGCTGGCCGAACGCCTGATGGGCTGCAAGGCCGCCACGTTGCACATGGATGATCACGCACGCCCGGTCGGCATCCGCCGCGAGGTGGTGTAGCCCGACAACCCGGTGGGGTGCCGACCCTGGTCGGCGCTTGTGCCTGGTGGGTGCCGATCATGGTCGGCACCGGGGTCTGCCGCGAAGAACACCCACGCATGGCGTGGATCCACTTATGTGCGCGTCTGCCCTTCGCCACGCACCACGAAACGTTCGACAGTGAGCGCTTCCAGACCCATCGGGCCATAGGCATGCAGGCGCGTGGTGGAAATGCCGATTTCGCTGCCCAGGCCCAGCTGGCCACCATCGGAGAAGCGCGATGAGGCATTGACCATCACCACCGCCGAGCGCAGCGCAGTAACGAAACGCTCGGCATGGCCGGCGTCTGCGGTCGCGATCACTTCGGTGTGGTCGGAGGTATAGCGGCGGATGTGCGCGATGGCCGCATCGAGGTCGTCCACCACGCGCACGGCCAGCACAAGGTCGAGGAACTCGGCGGCGTAGTCCTCCTCGGTCGCCGCCGTGCTGCCCGGCAGCAGCGGCTGCGCCTGCGCATCGGCGCGCAGCTGAACGCCACGCTGGCCAAGCGCCTGCGCCACGCGCGGCAGGAAGGAATCGGCTACGTCACGGTGTACCAGCAGTGTCTCCAGCGAATTGCAGGCGGCTGGCCGGCTGCACTTGCCATCCACCAGCAGGTCGATAGCCTTGCCCAGGTCGGCGCTGGCATCCACGAACAGGTGACAGACACCCTTGTAGTGCTTGATCACCGGTACCCGCGCATGCTCGGCAACGAAACGGATCAAGCCTTCGCCACCGCGCGGAATCGCCAGGTCGATCAGCTCATGCAGCTGCAGCAGTTCCAGCATCGCCTCGCGGCGCAGGTCGGTCAGCACGGTCACGGCGGCCGGCGGCACGCCATTGGCCTTCAATGCACCGGCGAGTGCCTGCGCGATCGCGGTGTTGGAGTGAATTGCCTCGGAACCACCGCGCAGGATCACGCCGTTACCCGCCTTCAGGCACAGCGCCGCGGCTTCGGCGGTCACGTTCGGGCGCGCCTCGTAGATCATCGCGATCACGCCCAGCGGCACGCGCACCTTCTGCACGCGGATGCCGTTCGGGCGCACGTCATCGCGGGTGACCTCGCCGACAGGATCTGGCAATCCAGCCACTTCGCGCACGGCTTCGGCCATCGCGAACAGGCGCGGCGGGTCCAGTGCCAGACGATCGAGCATGGCGCTGCCCACGCCCTTCTCGCGCGCGGCGGCGAGGTCACGTGCATTGCCGGCCAGGATCAGTCCGGCATTCACCTCCAGTGCCTGCGCCATCGCCAGCAGCAGCGTGCGTCGTGCCGCACTGTCCAGGCCGGCAACGATCTGCGCCGCATCACGGCAGGCACGCGCCTGCGCTTCGATCTCGCTCATCGGTGTGTCCTTCAATCCGGTCATGGCAGCACCAGGTCGTCGCGATGGACGACGCTGCCGCCGTAGTTGTAGCCGAGCACGGCCTGGATGTCGCGCGAATGGTGGCCGGCAATCCGGCGTACGTCGTCGGCAGCATACTGGCTGACGCCACGGGCCACGCAGACTCGGCCCTGCGGCGCGTTCCAGCACACCTGTACCATATCGCCGCGGCGGAACACGCCCTCTGCACCGGTGATGCCACCGGGCAGCAGCGAGGCGCCCTTCTCGCGCATCGCCTGTGCCGCACCGGCATCGATGACGATCACACCCTCGGCCAGCGGTGCATGCCGCAGCCAGTGCTTGCGGGCGGCCTCGCGGCTGCGTGCGGCATGGATGCGGGTGCCGAACAGGCGGTCCTGCGCCAGCGCGCGCACCACGTCACCGCTGCGGCCATTGAACAGATAGGTTTCGATGCCCAGGCGTCCGGCCTTCGCCGCCGCCTCCAGCTTGGTGCGCATGCCGCCGGTACCCGCGCGCGAGCCGGCGCCGCCCGCCATCGCCAGCACCTCGTCACCCAGCTCCGGCACGTCGTGCAACGGCCGCGCATCGGCCACGGTGCGCGGGTCGGCGCTGTACAGGCCATCGATATCGGTAGCGATGAACAGCGCATCGGCGTCGACCAGCGCCGCCACGGTGGCAGCCAGGTTGTCGTTGTCGCCGAGCTTGAGCTCATCCACCGACACGGTGTCGTTCTCGTTGACCACCGGCAATGCGCCCAGGCGCAACAGTTCACTCAACGTGGCGCGTGCATTGAGGTAGCGGCGGCGGTTGCGCAGGTCGTCGTGGGTCAGCAGCACCTGCGCCACCGGGCGCTCGAAGAAGCGCTGCCAGAGCCCGATCAGCTGGGCCTGGCCAAGCGCCGCCAGGGCCTGCCGCGCCGCCATCGCTGCGCCCGGTTCATCGGCGCGCGGCAGGATCGCGCGCCCGGCAGCGACCGCGCCGGAAGACACGATCACCACCTCGCGCCCGGCCAGGAGATTGGCCGAGACGAACTGCGCCAGGCCCAGCGCGTGGCGTGGCGACAGGCCGCCGCCATCGGCTGCCAGCAGGCTGCTGCCGACCTTGAGCACCGCACGCCGCCACGGCGGCAGCACCTGTTCGGGGAACGGCGAGGCGACAAGGGCAGCGTGCTGGATCATCGGTCAGGCTCTCAGCGGGTGTTCCATTCGTGCACGGTCAGGTCGGAGGCCTGCATCGTCACCAGTGGATCGGTGGCGACGATGGCCCGCGCCTGCGCCAGGCTGTCCACGTTGCACAGCACGTAGGCGCCACCGCTGCCATCGGCGAAGCCACCGGTCAGCTGCAGCTTGCCCTGCGCCTGCAACGCATCGAGGAAATCGCGGTGCGGCTGCACCGCTGCATCGTTGAAGTCCGGCCGGCGCATCGCCAGGACCAGGTAGACAGTGCCCGCCATCAGGACAGCGCCTGCCAGCGCGCGCGCAGTTCGTCCAGGCGCAGGTCAGCGGCTGCGCCCGGCGATACACGCGCGGCCAGGCTGCCTTCCGGCGTGCGTCCCTGCCCTGCACTGTCGGCACCGGCCGCAGCGGCCCTGTAGGCCTCGCGGAACGGTACGCCAGCCACGGCGGCCTCCACTGCGACGTCGGTGGCATACATGCCCGAATCAATCGCCGCGCGCAGCCTGTCGTCACGCCATTCCAGATTGGCCAGCAGCGCCGGCAGCAGTTCCAGCGCGGCCAGGCCACGGCCGAAGCCGTGGAAGATGGCACCCTTGGACGACTGCAGGTCGCGATGGTAGCCAGACGGCAGCGACAGCAGCTGCTCGATCTCGGTGCGCGCAGCGGCGACGCTGGCGTGGGTGGCGCGCATCAGCTCGATCACATCCGGATTGCGCTTGTTGGGCATGATCGAACTGCCGGTGGTGTACTGCGCCGGCAGCGCGACGAAGCCGAACTCGGCGCTGGTGAACAGTGACAGGTCCCACGCAATGCGGCGCAGGTCCAGCGTGGCGCCACCGAGCGCTTCCAGTGCAGCCAGCTCGAACTTGCCACGCGACAGCTGCGCGTAGATCGGCGAGATCTGCATGCGCGCGAAGCCCAGCGCGGCGGTAGTGTGCTTGCGGTCCAGCGGCAGGTTCACGCCGTAGCCGGCAGCGGTGCCGAGCGGATTGGCATCGACCAGTGCATGGGTGTCACGGGCGCGGATGGCGTTGTCGATGAAGGCCTCGGCCCAGCCCGCCCACCACATTCCGGCCGAGGACACCACGGCACGCTGGATGTGGGTGTAGCCGGGAATCGGCAGATCCTTCTCAGCCTGCGCGCGGTCCAGCGCGACCTTGGCCACCTCGGCGCTGAGCTGGGCCACGCGCAGCAGCTTCTCCTTCAGCCAAAGGCGCGTGGCGACCAGGATCTGGTCATTGCGGCTGCGGCCGGTGTGGATCTTGCGACCCGCATCGCCAAGGCGTTCGGTCAGGCGCGCTTCGATCGCCGAGTGGCCATCCTCGTACTGCGTATCCAGCACGAAGCGGCCTTCGCGGAAGTCCTGCGCCAGGATCTCCAGTTCACGCAGAAGTCCGGCAAGCTCATCGGCACTGAGGATGCCGATGTGCTGCAGGCCCTGCGCATGCGCGGCGCTGGCAGCGATGTCATGCAGGAAGAACTCGCGGTCGAGGATCACGTCGTCGCCGGCGAGGAAGGTCTGGATCTGGGCGTCGACGGCGACGCCGGGCTTCTGCCAAAGAAGGTCTGCCATGGGGGCTCCGGAATGCGTGTTCAGTGCGGGATCGACGTCAGTTCGTCGATGCCCAGCGCGAGGTTGAGGTTCTGCATGGCCTGGGTGGCCGCGCCCTTCAGCAGGTTGTCCAGCGTCGCCACCACGACCACGCGCTTACCGCCCGGCGCGAGCGTGAAGCCACCGACCTGGGCACCGTGGCGGCCGGCGATGCGGCTGACCCACGGCGCTTCGTCCAGCACTTCGATCAAGGGTTCACCGGCATAGGCCTGCTGGAAGCGCTCGACGATCTGCTCACGGGTCTGCACGCGGTTCAGCCACAGGTTGGCGGTCAGCGTGATGCCACGGAAGTGCGGCGCGACGTGTGGCATGAACTCGACGGCCACGCCCAGCTGCACGGACACTTCGCGCTCGTGCACATGGTTGGTCAGCGCATACGGCATCAGGTTGTCGGCCAGCAGTTCGACGTTGTTCTTGTCCGACGGCGTAGTGCCGGCACCGGAGTAGCCGGACACACCGAAGCACTGCGGCGGGCCGGCCAGCAGGTCCAGCAGCGGATGCACCGCCAGCTGCATCGCCGTGGCATAGCAGCCCGGGTTGCTGATGTGCTTCTGGCCGTTGTACCGGCCGCGGGTCAGCTCCGGCAGGCCGTAGTACCAGCTGTTGTCGAAGCGGTAGTCGGCCGACAGGTCGACGATAACGGTGTCGGGCTTCGCCGCTTCCAATGCGGCCACGAACGGAGCGGCCAGGCCGTTGGGCAGGGCCAGGATCACCGCGTCCACCCCCTTGGCCGCCACTGCGTCGGCGTCCAGGTTTTCGTACTGCAGCTCGCCCTGGAGTTCCGGGTGGTGGTCGGACAGGCGCTGCCCGGCGCGCTCGCGCGAGGAGACGAAGGCCAGTTCCAGCCGTGGGTGGGCGGCCACCAGCTTGATCAGCTCGGCGCCGGTATGGCCGCGGGCACCGACGATGCCCAGGGTGAAGGTCGAATCGTTCATGCGTGGCTGTCCAGACGGTATTGCAGGTGGCGCTTCACGCCCTGCCATTCGGCATCGATGATGGAGAAGATGACGGTGTCGCGCGGCGTGCCGTCGGCGTGCCGCTTGTGGTTGCGCAGCACGCCATCCTGCTTGGCGCCCAGGCGGGCGATGGCGGTGCGCGAGGTGACGTTGAACCAACTGGTTTCCAGCACCACGCTGATGCAGCCCATGGCCTCGAAGGCGTGCTGCAGCAGCAACAGCTTGGCTTCGGTGTTGGCGCCGGTGCGCTGCACGCGCGGCGTGTACCAGGTGTAGCCGAGGCTGAGCTTGGGCACGCTGGGATCCATGTCGTAGAAGCGCGTGCTGCCGATGATGTCACCCGCCGCATCGTAGATCACGAACGGCAGCACCTTGCCTTCGGCGTGCGCCTGCAGCGCGGCCTGCACATAGTGCTCGACCTGCTGCGGTGACGGCACCTGGGTGTACCAGAGCTGGTCCAGGCCGCTGCCTTCGAGTGCAGCGCGCAGGCCGGGGACATGCTCAAGCTGCAGCGGCTGCAGCGTCACATGCTGGCCGCGCAGGGTAGGCACCGTCTTCCAAACGTCAGGATTGGTCATCGCTCAGCCCTGCAGGCTCGGTGCGCGCTGCGCGCAATGATCGACATAGGTCTTGATCCGGTCGATGCCATCGGCACCGAACCAGAACACTTTCCAATGGTCCTGCTTGTAGCAGCCATCGGACTCGGCGTAGTAGAAGTGGTTGATCGGGTTGCCGTGGCGCGAGCGCCAGAACAGCTGCGGGGTTTCCTCCAGCATCACGTTCCAGACCGCACGCCCCAGGCCTTCACCCTGCGCGTCGTCGAGCACGGCGAACTTGTCCAGGTACACGCCCTCTGCCTCGTCGGTGAGGATCACCGCAGTGCGGTAGTTCTCGCTGACATACGCACGCAGCAGCTTGGTCTTTTCGAAGTAGTCCGGCACCAGGGTGCGGCCGAAGCTGGATTCGATCAGGCCCTTCAGCCGCGGTAGGTCGAGCTCGCTCCAGGCGGTGGCGCGCAGTACTTTCTCACCCTTGCGCACCAGCGTGCCCGAGCCCTTGTGGGTGAACAGTTCCTTGGCCAGGTCGGCCGGACGCGTGATCGACACCGACGATTCCAGCGGCAGGCGGTCGAGCAGGTCCTTGATCTGTTCGATCTTCACCTTCATGCCACCGTGGATCCACGGCTGCGCGATCAGGTGGTCGTATTCGGTGGACAGGTTGATCGAATCGATCACGTTGCCCGCCTCGTCCAGCAGGCCACCGGTGCCGGTCAGGAAGATGATCTTGTACGGCTGCAGCTCCTGCACCAGCTCGTTGGCGGCAAAGTCGGCGTTGACGTTGAGGATCTGGCCACCGGCGGTTTCACCCAGGCTGGTGATGACCGGGATCGAGCCGGCACGCAGGCTGGCCTCGATCGGTGCCAGGTTGACCTTCTTCACCTCGCCGACCAGGCCGTAGGTGTCCACGTCCAGGTACTCGGCCTCGAACACGCCACCGGTGATCGAGGTGGCACGTGCGCCGTTTTGCTGCAGCGCCTCGACCAGGCGCAGGTTGGACTGCTGGAACACCCGGCGCACGATCGCCAATGCTTCCGGCGAAGTCACGCGCAGGCCGTTGACGGTCTGCTTCTCGATGCCGGCGGCCGACAGCTCGGCATCCAGCTGCGGGCCGGCGCCGTGCAGCACGATCGGGGTCAGACCGACCTCCTGCAGGAACGACAGCGAGGAGGTCAGTGCGTCGAGGTCGTCGCGCAGCACCGCGCCGCCGACCTTGACCACGGCGAAGCGCTTGGCATCCAGCTGCGAAAAGCGCTTGAGGTACTGGCTGATCTCCTTCGCGCTGGCCATGCTGGAAAGCAGGCGCACGATGGTCTGGCGGGTCTGGCGGTGGGGCTGGAGGGCAGGAGACATTTCGGTTTCGTCACAGGCGGCGGTCGCCGCGTTGCAGTTCCGCCATGCCCGGGGCATGGCGGCGTTGTGGGGTCGATCAGGCGCCGGCGGTGATGATCCGATGCACGGCGTCGGCGTAGCGCTGCAGCTGGTCCAGCGTCACGAACTCATCGGCGGTGTGGGCCTGGGCGATGTCACCCGGGCCGAACACCAGGGTGGTGTAGCCAGCGGCCGAGAACAGCGACGCCTCGGTCCAGAAATCCACCGCATTGCCGATCGTCAGCTCCAGCGCATCGGCCACGTCGCGCGCCAGCAGGCGGCGGTTCTCAGCTTCGGCAATGTCACCGGCGGGCAGGCTGGGACCACGGAACGTCTCGGTGAAAACGGCGGCTTCCGGCTCGGCGAAACCGGCGAAGGTCGCCAGCAGGCCATCGATGTCCATCGACGGCAGCGGGCGGAACCCGAAGCGCACCTCAGCAGCCGGTGCGATCATATTGGCCTTGATGCCGCCTTCGACGCGGCCGATATTGAAGCGCAGTCCGGTCAGTCCGCCAAAGCGCGCCGAAGCCAGCGATTCCACATGATCCAGCGCGCGGTTTCCCCAGCGCATGGCCTGGTGCAATGCGCTGGCGGCCGCATCCTGCTTGCCCGAGGCGTGCCCTGCCCGACCGGCGAACTGCATCAGCACCGAACTGATGCCACGGTGCGCCAGCACTGCTTCGCTCATGGTCGGTTCGGCCACGAGTACGGCTTCATACGGCAGGCCACGGGCCAGGAATGCAGCGATGCAGCGCGGGTCGTTGGCTTCCTCGTCGCTGGAGAACAGGAACGCGGCGTCGCCATCGCTGGCGTTGGCGGCCGCCACCAGTGCAGCGGCGGCGCCCTTGATGTCACACACGCCCAGGCCGACCACACGGTCGTCCAGGCGCCGCATCACGTGCGGGTCGGCACTCCAGTGCGGCGAATCCGGCACGGTGTCCAGATGCACGTTGAACAGGTACTTCGGCGTCCCACGCACGGCATACAGGCTCACCGCACCGGCGCCATGGTCGATCACCTCGACGTTGAAGCCGGGCAGGTTGTCGCGCAGGTAATCGAAGATGCCACCGGTGGTGATCGCACGCGGCGGGTTGCGGGTGTCGAACGACACCAGGGCCTGCAGGTGATCGAGCGTCTGTTCAAGCATGTGTCTGAATATCCGTAGGGTTCGAAATCGGTAGTGCCGGCCGCTGGCCGGCATCCGGAAAACACCACAGAGTCCGCCATGAGCCGCAAGCACGCCTTCCAGTTCCTCGACCTGCCCCGCACCATGCCGCA
>NZ_JBHHMJ010000416.1:0-628 GCF_042136455.1 Stenotrophomonas sp. 3diitr2024 | reverse complement strand
CAGGGGCAGTAGGAATCGAACCCACACTGGAGGTTTTGGAGACCTCAGTTCTACCTTTAAACTATGCCCCTATGTAAATGGTGGAGGGGGGCAGATTCGAACTGCCGAACCCGAAGGAGCGGATTTACAGTCCGCCGCGTTTAGCCACTTCGCTACCCCTCCGAAACTTACATGGTGCCGGCTAGAGGACTTGAACCCCCAACCTACTGATTACAAGTCAGTTGCTCTACCAATTGAGCTAAGCCGGCGTATTTTATTAAAATAAATGGTGGCTCGGGACGGAATCGAACCGCCGACACGAGGATTTTCAGTCCTCTGCTCTACCGACTGAGCTACCGAGCCTTATTAAAATGGCGGTCCCGACCGGGGTCGAACCGGCGATCTCCTGCGTGACAGGCAGGCATGTTAACCACTACACCACGGGACCATTTGGTTGCGGGGACAGGATTTGAACCTGCGACCTTCGGGTTATGAGCCCGACGAGCTACCGTGCTGCTCCACCCCGCGACAATATAAAGTTTTAAAAATGGAGGAGGTAGAGGGATTCGAACCCCCGCGCGACTCTCGCCGCCTGTCGGTTTTCAAGACCGATCCCTTCAGCCGAACTTGGGTATACCTCCATGAAGAA